>CATZPU010000019.1 GCA_958422845.1 uncultured Lachnospiraceae bacterium
GAGTAATTATAAGGTAACAGATATCAATCTCAAGCTCCATAAGGGTGAGGTTCTGGGTATTTATGGTCTGGTCGGGGCAGGTCGTACAGAAATTTTACAGTCTATTTTTGGCATAGCACCGATTACTAAGGGAGAATTGAAGATCAATGGTCAGCCTGCAATAATTAGAAACACTCAAGAGGCTATACGCAATAAGATCGGGCTTGCGCCGGAAAGCAGAAAAACACAGGGACTGGTTCTGCTGCTTCCTGTTTGGGAAAATATGTCAATGGTGGCTCTTCGTAAATTTAAAAAGAAAACTAGGATCAGCTATCGGGATATTGATCAGGAGTGCCGCGGATATGTAGAAAAATTAAATATTAAAACTCCGACAATCTATACGAAGACAGGAAATCTTTCCGGCGGAAATCAGCAAAAAGTTATTTTGGCAAAATGGTTGATGCAGGATTGTGACATTCTTTTGCTTGATGAGCCTACACAGGGAATTGACGTCGTTGCAAAAGAAGAAATTTATAAGTTGATTCGGGAAATGGCGGAATCCGGAAAAAGCGTTATAGTCGTATCTTCTGAATTACATGAACTTCTGCGTATCAGTGACAGCATTCATGTTATGTATGACGGAAGACAGGTATTAGAAACAGATAAAGCAAACTTTAATTCAGACCAGATATTACACGCATCTGTAGTTGGGAGGACCTCATAATGAAGAAAAACGTAACTGTAAATACGATTATTAAGAAATATAATCTTGTTATTTTGCTTGCAATATTTATTGTTATATCGGCGATTTTATCACCGAACTTTCTGACACTGGGCAATTTTTTTAATCTGCTTTTGCAGGCTTCGATTCCGGGTATTGTCGCAATTGGAATGACACTGGTTATTCTTCTTGGCGGAATTGATCTGTCGGTAGGATCAGTACTTGCATTTTCAGGAATGATGACATCTATTATAGTGGAAAGAATGGGAGGAGATACTCCTGCGATTATTGTCGGATGTGCAGTAGGATTGGCAATCGGTGCTGCAATGGGATTTGTTACAGGAGTTCTGATCGCAAAATTTGGGCTGCCTGACTTTATTGCATCGCTGGCAATGATGGAAATAGCAAGAGGTGCGGCATTATTGACTACGAGCGGAAATCCGGTATTTGGATTGAGCAAGAAGTTTCATGTATTAGGCGGTGGTTTTGTATTTGGAAAAATAGCAATCAGTGGTATTTTCTGGATTATACTTACGATCGCATTTGTACTTATTTTGAAATATACCGTATTTGGAAGAAGCCTTTTTGCTATCGGCGGAAATCGTGAAGCAGCAATGTTGTCTGGTATTAAGACAAAAAAGAATTATGTTATGACTTATATGATCAGCGGTCTGCTTGCTGGATTTGCGGGAATTTTGACAGCATCATGGATGTCTACCGGACAGCCGACAGCCGGAGATGGATATGAGTTGGATGCAATAGCGGCGAGTGTAATAGGCGGAGCAAGTTTAAGTGGTGGTATTGGTTCTGTTGCCGGAACCTTTGGAGGTGTATTTTTGCTCAGGATCATCACGAATATTTTCAATCTTGTAGGACTTCCTTCCTATTATCAAAGGATTGCAAAGGGCGTAATTATTGTGTTCGCACTTTTGCTGAACCGTTTTGTAGCGAAAGAGAGCAAAAAGAAATAATGTGAATGAAAAGCTACGGCTTTCAGAATCCCATCAAGGGCCCGATGGGAAATATATCTTTCTAAAGGAGAACGAACGTATGAAGGTAAGAAAAATCAGTGCAATGGTAATGGCAGTAATGATGGCAGCTAGTGTATGCAGCAGTGTAGCTTTTGCAGAGGAAAAGGATTTAAGTGAACTGACGATCGGATTTTCTAACTGTTCACAGGATACTCCGTTTTTTGCAAACATGACTCCGATTATTCAGGAATATGCAGAAGGACTTGGCGCGAAGGTAGTGGCGCTGAATGCGGATAATGATATTGCAAAGCAGAATCAGGATATTATGGATCTTGTAACGCAGGGCATTGATATTCTGATCATCAATCCGGTAAACGAAGATGGTCCGTCAGCAGGTATCGAGGCTTGTAATAATGCGGAAATACCGGTTGTTACAGTTGATAAAAATGTAAAAGCCGGATATACGTCATGGGTTGGCCGTGATAATCAGGAGATGGGACGTCTCTGCGGGGAAAAGCTGATTGAGCTTCTTGGTGGAGAGGATGCAAAAGGAACAATCCTTGAGATTCAAGGAACAGCAGGCTCCACAACAATGATGCAGAGAAGAGATGGTTTCCATGAAGCGGTTGACAAGATTGAAGGTCTGAAGGTTGTGCAGTCATCTTACTGCGACTATGACCGTTCAAAAGCAATTCCGGCAACACAGGATCTTTTACAGGCGAATAAAGACATCGTAGCGATTTTCGGACATAATGATGATATGGCACTTGGAGCAGCGCAGGTATGTGCAGAGCAGGGACTTAATGATGTTTTGGTATGCGGCGTTGACGGCCTGATGGAAGCAGTTCTTAAGATTCAGGATGGCGAGTATGCATGTACAACATCGAACGATCCGGTTCTTATGGGACAGACCGCAGTGGATGTAGCTATTAAGATTTTCAATGGAGAAGAGGCAGAAGATTTTGTTGATGCAGGAACAGTAGTTATTGATGCAGAAAACGTAGCGGAATATGCAGATGAAAGTCTTGATTTTGCAACAATGGTAAAGAAATAAAAAAGGAGATACTTGTGGTTACCAGAAAAATATTCAGAACAATTAACGAATTACAGGATATCCAGCGTCTCGCATGCAAGTGTTCTATGGACGTAGCATTTCATAATGAAGACAGCACAGTAGTTATAGACGCAAAAAGTTATATAGGAATGTATGCGCTTGATTTTCGTAATCCGATTCTTGTAGTAAGTGAGGATACGGAATTTCATAAACAAATTGCCGACATAGGAGAAACTGTATAGAGTAATGCAGTAATAAAAAAGAGAAGGTATTGTCAAACATCAGGACAATAGCTTCTCTTTTTTTGTGAAGATATAACTTAGTTTGGCTTAGAGGATAGCGTTTAAAAATTCCTGAATAAATGGAAGCGCTGCGCCTATACATGCGGGCAGATTGGAACACGTACTGATGCTGATGTATTTTTCGTCGGTAGGAAAAGCTGTTTTTTTCAGAATGATTTGATGCAGGCGTTCAATATCATCATCAATCAGATAGTGAGCCAGTGTTCCGCCCAGAATAATGTTGCTGTTGATCGTCATATGAAGATTATTGATGGCAAGCGCAAGATAATCAAGATATGTATTCCAACGTTTTACATATTCAGAAACACCTTTACGAAGCTGTGCAAAAAAATACTGAGTATTCTCCTGGGGGTTCAGCAGCGCTGAGATAGAACAATACGCATTCAGACAGCCTCGTTTTCCGCAATAACACGGCAGTCCGTTCGGGACAAGCGTCATATGTTCGAAGATACCGCTCTTGTAAGCGCCGTCCTGAAAGAAATTGCGGTTAATAATGATAGCTCCGCTGACATCGGAGCGAATGTTGAAGAATACTGCGTTTTGCAGCAGGGGATTGAACCATAATTCGACATTGGCCATAGACTCTGCATCATGAACAAAAGCGCAGTTAAAAGGAATACGCTTTTGAAAAGTTTCTATGGTAAGGCCGGTACAATTGAGAATTTCGCCGTAGATGATATGAGTTCCATCGGCAGAAATTAAAGCCTGAAGTGCAATGCCTACACCAAGAATCTGGTTTTCATGATAGTTAAGACTCTTGATAAATGTGTTAATTATTTCACAAATATGGTCAAAATAAATTTCTGTATTAGAGAATACAAGGAAATGCTTTTCAAATTTTAACATGTCTCCGTATAGATCGACCGCAGTTAATTCAAAGTGATCTGACAGAATTTCTACACCTATGGAAATTTTTGCTGAAGCATGGAATTCATACAGATTTGCCTTTCTTCCCCCTGTAGATTTTGCCAGACCGTGGACGAAAATAAGGTTTTCATTTTGAAGATCTTTGAGAATCTGTGCGATAGTCGGACGGCTTAAGGATGTTTTTTCGTGCAGCATCAGTGGGGTAGCGTGGTGATTACGGTAGATACATCTTAAAATATTTTTTGTGTTGTTAATTCGCAGGGCTGTTGTAGTAAATGTATTGTTCATAAAGTATTTCTCCGAAAAGTCGTATTTTTGTCATACTTAGCATCCGTATATAAAGGAAAACATATTTCTGCACGTTTATGTGTTTATTATACCAGATAAAAGCAGGAAAAGCTATATGGAAACCGTGCTAAGAAAAAGTAAAAAGCAGGCAGTTGCAAGGAAAGTTGTTGACATCTCAACAAGTATATGATACACTCCGTACTTGTTGAAATATCAACAAGTGTAAGAGGAGATATTCAAATGGAAGAAAGATTTGAGACGTTTACGGTTCTGATCAACAGGATCAACCGCAATATAAAAAAGATCAAGAATCAGGAAATGAGAGAATACCATTTGCGGAGCATTCATATTTCCTGTCTTTATTATCTGTATTCATCGGGAAATATCACGGCGACAAAGCTTTGTGAGTGCTGTGAGGAGGATAAGGCGACGATCTCTCGCGCGCTCGACTATCTGGAATCAAACGGTTATCTGACGTGCGAGGCGAAAAGTACAAAACGGTACAACAGTCCTCTGATCCTTACGGAAAAGGGAAGAGAAGTCGGGGGAAAGATCTCTGATAAAATCGCGGGCGTGCTCGATGAGATCAGCGTAGGACTTACGGAGGAGGAGCGGATCGCATTTTACCGCAGCTTATCTATCATCAGCAAAAGTCTGGAGCAGATAGCTTCCAAATATGAGAAATAAGGTGATATTATGTTTTTATTAAAAGCAGTATTCTGCCGTGCGGTTCAGACGGCGTTTCGGATCGCGCTGCCATTCCTGCCATATCGGGAGCCGGAGATCGTGGATTCGTGCGCAGCTCTTGGAAAGGTGTGTAAAAAAGAAAAGATAAGATCGGCGCTGATCGTTACGGATCGAGGGATCGTAGAACACGGTCTGACTGCGTCGCTTGAGGAAGTATTAAAGGAAAATGATATTTCTTATGTGATCTATGATAATACACAGCCAAATCCTACCGTGCGCAACGTCGAGGAGGCGCTTGAATTTTATCACAGGTATCGCTGTGATTTTCTGATCGCTGTCGGCGGCGGTTCTTCGATGGACTGCGCAAAGGCGGTTGGTGCGCGGGTGGCTTATCCGAAAAAAACGATAGGACAGATGAAAGGGATACTTCGCGTGCTGCGAAGAATTCCCATATTGATCGCCATTCCGACTACGGCGGGTACGGGAAGCGAGGTGACGCTTGCGGCAGTGATCACTGACAGCGAAAAACAGCATAAATATGCGCTGATGAGCTTTCCGCTGATCCCGTCCTATGCAGTTCTTGATGCTGCGCTTACGTATTCGCTGCCGCAGCATCTGACGGCGACGACGGGAATGGATGCGCTTACGCACGCTGTGGAATCGTACATAGGACGGTCGACTACGAGGCAGACGAGGAGACTGGCGCTTACGGCGGTGCGGCTTGTTTTTCAGAATGTGGAAGCTGCGTGCGCAGACGGGTATAACCGCAGGGCAAGGGGCGGCATGCTGCTTGCGGCGTACAAAGCGGGCATTGCCTTTTCAAAATCGTACGTCGGATACGTCCATGCGGTCGCGCATTCGCTCGGCGGTCAGTACGGTACTGCGCACGGACTGGCAAATGCCGTTCTTCTGCCTCACGTATTGGAAGCGTACGGCAAAAGCGTTTACAGAAAGCTGCACCGGCTTGGAGCTGCGGCAGGCGTGTGCCGGAAAACGGACACGGATGAAGAGGGAGCGAAGAAGCTTATCGCGGCAATAAAGGAACTGAATGTAAAGATGGGTATTCCTGATAAGATTTCGGGAATCAGGAAAGAGGATATTCCGGTTATGGCAAAGCACGCAGAGCGGGAGGCGAATCCGCTGTATCCGGTGCCGAAGCTGATGACAAGATCGGAATTAGAGGCTTTTTATTATCAGATCGCAGATTGGAGTGAAGAGTCATGACGAATACACAGATACGGTCGCTGCTCGAAGCGCAGAAAAAATTTTATAAAACAGGCGCTACAATACCGGTGGATTTTCGCGTGGGACAGCTTAAGAAGCTGTATGGCGCAGTAAAGAAATACGAAGAGGAAATAAATGACGCGCTGAGATCGGATCTCGGAAAGAGTCATTTCGAGAGCTTCATGTGCGAGAGCGGGCTTGTCCTCTCGGAAATATCGTACATGATCCGTCATACGAGGCGTTTTGCGCGAAAAAAGACGGTGCACACGCCGCTTGCCCAGTTTGCTTCTCACAGCTATACGCAGGCTGTCCCATATGGCAATACGCTGATTATGAGTCCGTGGAATTATCCGTTTCTGCTGACGATTGATCCGCTTGCAGATGCGATCGCTGCGGGAAATACTGCGATCGTAAAGCCGAGCGCCTATTCTCCTGCTACGAGCCGCATTGTAGAGAAGATCATAACGGAGTGCTTTGCACCGGAATACGTGGCAGTGGTGACAGGCGGAAGGGCGGAAAATGCGGCTCTTCTCGAACAGAAATTTGATCTTGTCTTTTTTACAGGCAGTCAGGCGGTCGGCAGGGAGGTGCTGCGCCATACGGCAGAGCATCTGACTCCGGCAGTGCTGGAACTTGGAGGCAAGAGTCCGTGTATTGTGGATGGCAGCGCGAATCTTTCTCTGGCGGCAAAAAGAATCGTATTCGGGAAATATTTAAATTGCGGACAGACCTGTGTGGCTCCTGATTATGTGCTGTGCGAGAGTGAAGTGAAGGAGCGGTTTATCGCAGAGGTGATAAAAGAGATAAAACGGCAGTATGGAGAAAAGCCGCTGCAAAACGGTGACTACGGTAAGATCATCAATGAAAAGCATTTTTCGCGTCTTTGCGCTCTGATCGATCCTGATAAGGTAGTGATCGGAGGCGAGATGAACGAAAAAACGAATCAGATCGCGCCGACCGTGATGGATCGTGTGACAGAGGAAGATGCGGTGATGGGCGAAGAGATATTCGGACCGATCCTGCCGATTCTGACCTTTGGAGATTTTGACGATATGCTTGATTCGCTGAAAGACAAGGAGAAGCCGCTTGCTCTGTATCTGTTCTCAAGCGACAAAAAACATATCAAAAGAGTGACGCAGGAGTTGTCTTACGGCGGCGGCTGCATCAACGACGTCCTCATCCATCTGGCTACGAGCGAAATGGGCTTTGGCGGCGTCGGGGAGAGCGGCATGGGAAGTTATCACGGGAAATGCGGCTTTGCGGCGTTTTCGCATGAAAAGTCTGTCGTAGATAAAAAGACATGGCTCGACCTGCCGATCCGTTATCAGCCGTATAAGAACAAACTATATGAAAGACTTCTGCATTTATTTTTGCGGTGAGGCGGTGTCAGACGCGTGCCGACGGCGCGCGGCCTCTCATCGGGGAAGAAAGGCATCATAAAAAAGAAGAAAGGAACAGAAATATGAAGACCAGAATTATTGTAGATTCAACGACAGACCTTATGCCGGAATACAGGGAGCGCGTGCGTGTCGTTCCGCTGACGCTGCGTTTTGGAGATAAGGAGTATATAGACGGGGTAACGATCGATCATAAGACATTTTACGAGAAGCTGATAGAGACAGACGTGCTTCCGACAACGAGTCAGGCGACTCCGGCTGCCTTTGAACAGGAATATGAAGCGGCAAAGGCTGCAAATGAGGCGGCAGTCGTTATCACACTTTCCTCAAAGCTTTCCGGCACATACCAGAGCGCTGTGATCGCGGCGGCGGATTATGAAAATATTTTTGTCGTCGACAGCGAGACGGCAGCGATCGGAGGCGGTATCCTGACGGAACTTGCGCTTAAGTATCTGGACGAGGGAATGGATGCTGAGGCGATCGCAGAACAGCTTGAAAAGGACAAAAAGAAGATTCTGATCGTTGCACTCGTAGATACACTGGAATATCTGAAAAAGGGCGGGCGTATTTCCAAGGCAGTCGCTTTCGCAGGCACGCTTCTGAACATGAAGCCTGTCCTTTCTGTGGCAGGCGGCGAGATCGCGATGCTCGGAAAAGCACGCGGCTCTAAGATGGGAAATAATCTTCTGGTGCAGGAGATCGAAAAAGCGGGCGGCGTAGATTTTGGGAAGCCTGTACTGCTCGGCTATACGGGGCTTTCAGATGCGCTTCTGCAAAAGTATATTGAGGACAGCAGAAGGCTTTGGGAGAAGGGGCTTTCAGAGGTTCGTTATACGACGATCGGCAGTGTGATCGGCACGCATGCGGGGCCGGGGGCGATCGCGGCGGCATTTTTCAAGAGCTAGGAAAGTTCCAACCACTTTGCAGATATCGCACATAAGTAGTCAAAATACAAAATAAATCCCGCAGTCTGCGGCACTGCGTATGAGATGCGTGCTGTAGGCTGCGGGGTATTTACTTTCTGATATGTATTCTAGTACCAGTAACGTACGGCGCGGATCGGCGTCTGGTAATCATAGTTCGATACCTTAATGCCGCCTGCCGGATACGGCTGCGAGTTGCTTGCGTGGACGAGCTTGCCGTTCCCCATGTAGATGCCTACGTGGGAAGCGTAAGGCGGATTGCTTGAACCATAGAAGATCAGGTCGCCCGGCTGGATACTTGCCATATCCACAACGATTGCTTTTTTGTATCCTAACTTGCTGTAATAATCATTCGGCCCTTTCATCTGATCGTCTGCGACGCGCATCAGACTGATATTAAAATTCTTGAATACAGTCTGGACGAAGCCGGAGCAGTCGGCGCCGTTTGTCAGGCTTGTGCCGCCGTAGACGTACTTATTGCCGACGTAATTCAGTGCGAAATTGACGATCCTGCCGCCGAGCGTGGCGTCTGATACCTTCAGACTCTCTTCGGCAATGACAACGCCGTTTTTGTTGATCGTATACTGCTTTGAACCGACTACGATCGTCATCTGTGTAGCCAGACGACCGTCCGGATAGAAGTAGTATTTTTTGCTTCCGATGTCCTGTATGCCTGTTACCATAGCGCCTGTGGAGGCAAAGTAATATTTGCTGTTATTTATGGTATACCATCCGGTCACCATATTGGCGTTGGCATCAAAGTAATACTTAATGCCGTTGACGGTCGTCCATCCGGTCGTCTTTTCCTGACCGGTGCGTGCGCCGTCCGGTCCGACGTAATACTTGCCGATCCATGTATTCTTCGCCATCTTTCCGGTATTCTGGAAATAATAATACTTTCCTCTTATTTTCACCCATTTATTTTTGGCTGCCTTGCCGCTTTTGCGGAAGTAGTAGGTGTCCGCACCGATGTCGATTTTTGTGTTTTTGGCTTTTGCGCCTGTCGTCGGATCGAAGTAGTAGAGATGCTTCCCGACAGCCGAGAGACCTTTGAGGACTGCACCCGTACTGGAAGCGTAATACTTGCCGGACCACAGCCAGCGTCCTTTCTGGAGCTGTCCCCTGACATTGAGGAAATACCTCTGATTGTTCGCGGTAAGCCATCCGGTTCTTTTGTTTCCTGTCTGTGGATCGAAGTAATACGTATAGCCCTTGACAGTGGTAAAGCCGGAAGCACGTTTTCCGCCCTTCTTCACGTATTTATCGCCGATCCATTTTTTCTTCTGCATGACGCCCTTATTGTCAAAGTAATAATAATGACCGCCGTATTTGATCCAGCCGGTCATCTTTCTTCCGTTGGCGTCAAACATATATTTCTTTTTGCCTACCTTAGTAAGCCCTGTCGCCATGGCGCCGTTGCTCTTTAGGTATTTGCCGTTCAGCCACTGGCTTTTGAGGATAACGCCTTTGGACGGGCCGGCGAAATATGTGCTGCCGCCGATGCGCAGCCATCCCTTTTGTAAAAGTCCTGTCGTCGGGTGGAGATAATACGTCTTTCCGCCGATATTGAGCCAGCCCTTGACTTTATTGCTGTTCGTATCGTAATAATACGTCCTGCCTCCGTCTGTCACCCAGCCGACGTTATTCTTGACTCCGGTGTATTTTCCATCGGCTCCAACCCATTTGCCGTTAATCCATTCATTTACGGCGAGCGTGCCGTCCTCGTGCAGATAGTAGTTTCCTACCCATCTGTCAGCGGCGAGAACGCCGTTCTTGTCCGCGTAGTAGCGTTTGCCGTCTGCGGCTGTGATCCAGCCTTTCTGCATGATACCTTTTTCATTAAAATAGTACAGCTTTTTATTGATCTCCTGTATGCCGGTCTGCATAATTCCCTTGGAATTGAAGTAGTACCAGTATTTATCGATCTGCCGCAGCCCTGTGACGTATCCGGGACTTGCGCTCTGCGTATAGATGATGCCGGATTCAGTCGTCTTCCATGCCGCGCCCGCTGTCAGAACGGGAGAACAGACGGTGAGAAGCCCTGCAAGAGACAGCATCAGAAATGCCTTGCTTTTCTTCATAATATGAAATCCTTTCAGGTTTGTGGTCGGATATTAAAAATTACAAAACTTTTACATCTTAGTTAAGATACTACCTGATATTTAATAAAAAGTCAATAACTTATAAAGTATTGCTTGACTTTTTTTGGATATCTGAGAGAATAAAAAATAGCATCGGTACACGGGAAATAAGCCGGATAACGGCATACGTGTACAAGGGATAAGAACGGTGCCAACGATATAAATGATAATGGAGAGTAGAGTATGAGACTGAGAAATATACCGGGATCGCGCGAGGCGATCGCAGCAAGCGAATACGTT
>CATZPU010000020.1 GCA_958422845.1 uncultured Lachnospiraceae bacterium
AAGAGGAGACGATGCCATTCGGAGACAACTGCAACGATATGGGCATGCTCCGTCAGGCAGGCGAGAGCTATGCCGTCGCAAATGCGCATCCGCAGTTAAAAGAGTCTGCGAAGCATATCGCTCCGCCGCAGTCGGAGGACGGAGTGCTTCAGGTGCTGAGGGGACTGCTTGCAGGAGAGCTGTAAGGGTATCGGGAGGCATAAGAGAGAAAGCGCTGTTATTAAACGGCGAAGAGGTGCAAAAGCGAAAGGAGAAATCATATGGTATACAAGAAAGAGTACGTAGAAACATTTTTGAAAAATCAGAGCCAGCTTTTCGATGAGCCGGTAGCCGAGACGCTTGAGGAAGCGGATGATTTTCTCGACGAGTGCATGGCGTATGTAGCTTCCGGTTATAAAGAAGTGCGGGAATACTTTGAGGAAAACGGTGCAGACACTTCCGAGATGGATAAAGAAGAGCTTCTGTCGCAGGCAGAGGTATTCAAGATGCCGGACGGAAAATATCTGATCGTAGAGGGATAGATAACAAATTTACTGACTTTGCGTATGATACAGGGCGAAGCAGGGAATACTGTCATCATCAGGTTTTGCGTGACAGGAAAGTAGGAGACTTCCTGTCGCGAAGCGAAACGGGAAAGAAGGACGGTCTGATGACAGATATAGCGAAACAGAAAAAGCAGCAGGAGTATCAGGAATACGTAAAGCAGGTCACGCCGACGCACAGCCTGCCCTTAAATATGTGCAAAGCATTCGTAACGGGAGGAGCGATCTGTACGCTCGGTCAGTTTATCCTGAACTGGTGCGGCCGCATCGGAATGAAAGAGGAAACGGCGTCCGCCTGGTGCGCGCTGTGGCTCGTACTGCTGTCGGTACTGCTTACGGGAATGAATGTGTACCAGAAGCTTGCCAAATTCGGAGGAGCGGGTACGCTTGTGCCGATCACGGGCTTTGCGAATTCCGTCGCGTCTGCGGCGATCGAATACAAAAAAGAAGGACAGGTATTCGGCATCGGCTGCAAGATTTTCACGATCGCCGGTCCGGTGATCCTGTACGGAATCTTTACGAGCTGGCTGTTGGGACTTGTTTATCTTGTGCTGAAAATGACGGGAGCGGTGTGAAAACACCGCTCTTTCTTATGTTACAGGAAAAACCTTGGCACGCTGAGGCATGAAATCTTTCCATGACGAAAAACGCTTTGCGGGATCGTACTGCGGCGGATAGGAAGCTGTCG
The DNA here is from genome assembly GCA_958422845.1 of uncultured Lachnospiraceae bacterium. GTDB lineage: Bacteria > Bacillota > Clostridia > Lachnospirales > Lachnospiraceae > Choladousia. The sequence goes on from CATZPU010000020.1 coordinate 1,231, forward strand.
CAAATGCGCCCCGCCGCCTGCGAGCAGGCTTCTTTTTTATGTCAAAGGGAATTTACGGCAAAAAGTGCTTGAAAAAAATTACAGGGGGGGGGGTAATATAAACTTATCAAAAAGAGGGAGGACACGTAATATGAAGAAAAAAATCAGGCTCATGATACTTACCGTTATCATGACACTTATGGCTGTCTGCACGTTTACGGTTAGCGCGGCAGCACAGCGCAGCACGAACACAAGAGCGTCGGGAGGTCCGATCATAACCGATATTCGGCTGCTCACACAGCAGGCTGTTTATTCTGATGTAGTTGTAAAGGCTCAGGTAACGTATCAGAACGCCGCGTCAGGAGTGGATTCAGTCTATTTAGATTTTGGGATGATTGAACTGGGTGGCAATTATGGCGGTATCGGTGTTGAAACAAATGAGAACGGAACATTAACTGTTCAGGAAAACGGTGTTTTTCAGAAGAAATTAGGCAGACAGACATTACGATCTGTTACAATCAGAGATCGTGCGGGTAATTCCAGAACCTATGAATATAATTCAGCTAAAAACAAACTGGTGGATGAGAGCGGACAGTATACGATAAATGGATTATCCTATGTGATCCAGCCTTATGATAAAGGTGTACTTGTAGAAGATATCTGGTTTGAAAAAAACGGAAAACCCGTAGCGCAGCGGACATTTGCACAGGGAGAGAATCTCGATGTCGTGCTGAAGCTCAGGAATCAGTCCGATACTGCTTTCCAGTTTACTCCGTCAAAATGTGAGATTCGCTGGAGGGAAATGTACGGGGACGCTTTTTTTGATGCAAAGAGCACAGGGACGACGCCGATCACAGTCGCGCCGAAGGGCAGCGCCGAGGCAAGGCTTTCCCTGCCTCTTGGAAAATCGGCGCCGAAAGGCGACTACTATATCAATACACTTTCCATTACTTCTGTAGACGGAAAGCGTATCCAGATGTATGGTAGCTTTTATGCTGGGCATTCGCTTGAGTATGAGGGGAAATTGATTGCAATTCCATGGGGCGGATCTGAGTCATGGGAGGAATCCAAGGTCGATTTTACGATAAAGGCGGAGGCTCAGGAGCCTTCCAAGCCTCAAAAGCCGTCTCAGACAGAAAAACCGTCTCAGACGGAGAAGCCGTCCGAACCGTCAAAGCCTTCCAAACCGGACAAAAAGGTGAAGGTTAAGAAAATAAAAGTGATTGGAGAAAAATCTGCGGCTGAAGGAAGCAAGATTCAACTGAAGGTAAAGATCAAACCGAGTAATGCGACGAACAAGGACGTAAAGTGGACGAGCAGCAACAAGAAAGTTGCGACAGTAAACGCAAAGGGTGTTGTGACACTGAAGAAAAACAGCGGCGGAAAGACCGTTACGATCACAGCTACAGCGAAGGACGGAAGCGGCAAAAAGGGCACGATCAAGATCAAGTCCGAGAAAAAGCGCGGCAAAGTAAAATCCATTAAGATTTCAGGCAAGAAGCAGATGAAAGCCGGAAAGACGCAGAAGCTCAAAGCCACAGTTAAGGTACAGGGCAGCGCGCCGAAGAAGGTAAAATGGACGGTAGACAATAAGAAATACGCTACAGTCAATGCTTCCGGTACAGTCAAAGCAAAGAAAGCCGGAAAAGGAAAGACGATTCGCGTGACAGCCAAGGCGACGGACGGATCAGGCAAAAAAGCAACGTTCAAGATTAAGATCAAATAAATTATAAAAACTTGTTTGGAAAAGCAAAGCCTGCGTGACACAGAACACTGGAGTTACATAGGCTTTGTTTTTTGTGAAAAAATCATCTAAGGGCGAAAAAGCAGTGATTCTGTGGTAGAATGAATGAGAATGGTGAAAAATGGTGGATAATCATACAAGAGAGGAGAATCTATGAGAGCATTCCAATTAAAGATAGCGATAAAAAATTCAAAGCCGCCCATTTGGAGACGGGTAGTCGTACCATCCGGCATTACATTTTCACAGCTTAGCATGATTTTAAATGAAGTCATGGGATGGAGCGGCAGTCATTTGTTTTCATTTGAATTTTATCACAAGGAGCTTTGCGTGATAGAGGGCGCGGAAGAACCGGAGTTACTTGGGCGGTACGATAATCTGGAGGCTAGCACGACGCTTATACGGGAATTTATGGAAGAAAACGACTGGTTTACGTATACGTACGACTTTGGGGACGACTGGCAGCATCGTGTAACGATTGAAAAGACGCTAGAGGACTGGGAATATGATTATCCTCAAGTGCTCAAATATAAAGGAGACTGTCCGATCGAGGACTGCGGAGGGATCGAAGGCTATTACGATTGTTTGAAGGTGATAGAAAATGAAGCGCATCCGGAATATAAAGAACAGCTCGCATGGATGAAGAGTCAGGGGTATCCGCAGGAATACGATATGAACGACGTAAATGAAAAACTGAAAAGTACGTACTTTTATAGAATCGGAAAATGCGAAACGAGAAGACAGAGAGCGCTTTATGAGGCGCAGTGGAAGGGCGAATGCGGGCTGTGCGCCGCAAAGAACGATAAAAATAAAAAGTTGAACGTTATAAGATCAGACAGACACAGAGTAGACGATCTCCTCAAACAGATAGCTGATATGATGAAACCGTATACAGGGATGACAGAGCCGGAGCATCGATACTGGACAAAGCCGGATACGCTGAAAGATATATTTCAGGATTACGAAAAGAGCGATCTGTTGGACATGGCCGGGGAAAAAGGCGTAAGCGGAATTTTCGGGCAAGAGAAACAGCAGATTATTGAAAAATTATACGTATTTATGATGAAGGAGGAAGAGATTAAAAAGTATTTTTACTGCATGAACGCTGCTGCCAGAAGAGAATTTGAGAAAGCATCGAACGCAGAAGGTCTTTATACGTCGGGTGATATGGGTGCTTTGACGAAACTGTATCAGGGAGGCTATATCGGAGTACTGGAAGACGGCAGCATTTTGATACCGAAAGACGTAAAAGAGGCATATAGAAAATACGTTGACCGAGCATTTGAACAGGAGTGCGACAGACGATGCTATGTTCTTTCTTGTCTGGCGGTATCTAAATATTTGTATGGAATTGTTCCGATGGATGTTTTCAGCGAGCTGGTAAATACATGGGATGGCAATAAGCTTTCTGAGATGGAGATCAGGCAGATCATAAAAGAAATTCCGGTTGAATATATGGAATTTATGCTTAAGAACAACAAGCTTTATCACAAAGCGCTATATCCAAACGATCGGGGACTGGCGTATGCGCAGGGGGATAAGGCGTACTATGTTCCGACAAAGGAAGAAATCATGGATATAGGGGAGAACGGATACTTATCGAATGATCCGCATATGAAACGCTTCCAGAAGTATATGAAAAATAAGTTAGACGCATTAGAAGACGAAGCGGAATTCGGCGGACGAATTATCTGGGGAATGATCTGCAGCGATCGCGAAATGCAGAGTATCTTCGGGGTATTAGAGGATCTCGGGCTGATGGTCGATACCGAAAAGGAGGTGCAGGCGCTCGTCAGGGAAATATCGCAGTTGTGGAATAATACAAGAAGCCTGCTCAACCGCGGATATACGCCGAACGAAATGCAGCGTCAGAAAAGAGCAGATAGAAAGGCTCCAGTAAACAATGTGGTAAAATTCGAAGAAGCAAGAAAAAATAAAATCTACCCGAATGATCCTTGCCCGTGCGGTTCAGGGAGAAAGTATAAAAACTGCTGTAGAAATAAGGAGCGTGGCTAGTGTGAATAAAGTATTAGTTATTGGCTGTCCCGGCTCCGGAAAGAGTACCTTTGCGAGAAATTTAAGGGAGGCGACAGGGCTTTCGCTGTATTATCTCGATATGATCTGGCATAAAGCAGACCGGACAAACGTGACGAGAGAGGAATTTGATAAGCGGCTTGGCAAAATACTCTCCGGCAGGCAGTGGATCATAGACGGCAATTACCTGCGGACGATGCCGGAGCGCATGGAAGCGTGCGATACAGTTTTCATGCTGGATTATCCGCTGGAGGTATGTCTTTTGGGCGTGCAGTCGCGTATCGGGAAAGAGCGCGAGGACATGCCGTGGATCGAGCAGGAATTTGATGAGGAATTTCGTCAGTGGATCGTTGATTTTGAGAAGGAGCAGCGGCCTGAGATATACCGCCTTCTGGAGCAGTACAAAAAAGAAAAGACGATCGTTATTTTCCATTCACGGGAAGAAGCGCAGCAGTATCTGGATACTGTGAGAGAGAAGAGCAAGCGAGAGGAATAAAAGCATGAAAAGGTGAAGGAGAAAAAGCGGATGAAAAAAGTGGTTTTATATATTGCGATGAGTCTGGACGGTTTTATTGCAGATGAAGATGGAAATGTCGACTGGCTTGTCGGGCAGGACGAAGCTGCTGAAACGGAAGATACGTATTCTGACTTTGTAAGGGGCGTCGATACAGTCGTAATGGGGTGGAATACATACCATCAGATCGTGACGCAGTTGTCACCGGAGGAATGGGTATACGGTGATCTGACAAGTTATGTCATTACGCACCGCGAGACAGGAAAAAAGGAGATAGACGCGGATATCCGGTTTGTGCAGGAGGAGCCGTGCAGCCTGATCAGACGGCTGAGAGAAGAAAAGGACGATGCGAATACGGAAAAAGCGATCTGGATATGCGGAGGCGCGGCGGTGATACAGCCGCTTGTGCAGGCGGATCTGATCGACGAGTATGATATATCGGTGATCCCGACTGTTCTGGGCTCCGGCATACGGCTGTTCAAAGAGCGTGAAAGAGAAGCAGGGCAGATTCCGCTCTGGCTTGTCCGCACAAAGGTAACAAACGGGATCACAGAGATGGTGTACCGGAGAAGAAACGAGTATCGTATCCGCAGGATAAGGCAGGAGGACGATGCTTCTCTTGCAGCGATCATAAGAAAAAATCTGGAAAGCTGTAAGCTGGATATTCCAGGTACGGCGTATTTTGATCCTGAGCTGGATCATTTAAGTCGGTATTATGAAGAAAGACCGGACAGAAGGGCATATTTTGTCGCTGAGGATGAAATGGGACGCATCATCGGCGGCGTCGGTGCGGCAGAGTATTCCGGTTTTGAGAAATGTGCGGAGTTACAGAAGCTTTATCTGACGGATGAAGCGAAGGGAAAAGGAATAGGAAGAAGGCTGCTTCAGACGGCGGAAGCATTTGCGCAGAAGAACGGATATGAGCGGATGTATCTGGAGACACATTCCAGACTGAAAGCGGCGATCCGTCTGTATGAAAGCGCAGGCTTTTTGCAGACCGAACCGCCGCAGGGTGTGGTTCACGGTATGATGGATACGTTTTTTATGAAAGAATTTTAAACGTATTCGTATACGAAAAGAGTATTGTATAGGAGCGTATTCACAGGACAGTTACATAGTTTCACCGGAATCTTCGTCACGGCGCTGCATCGTATGTACGGGAATTCCGTTTACTTCGACCGAATCATCTGCCGGAATGACGAAATACGGGCGACCGTCCAGAATACGCGTTTCAACGAGATCGGCGCATTCCGGTTTGACAGAAATGACAATGTTCGGCGTCTTGATCTCAAATTTCCGGCGGTTGACGACATTTGAAACGTACAGGGCGGTCTGGTTGTTTCCTCCGGATTGTTCAAATTCTTCATCAAAGTGTTCGAGCGTTTCTTCGGTTGCGCCGTTTTCCATGAGCAGCCGTTTCACATCGTTTTTGTCGAGAGCGGGAGGATTCGGATCGTCCTTTCGCTCATCGAGCAGGTCGTTCAGTTCCTGATGGATCGTTTTGACCGTTTCGTATGTACATTCGCCCTGTAATGTTTCGGAGATCAGGGTGTTGAATGTTTCTTTCTGGGATGAGGCAGACAGCGGCAGCTCGCATCCGAGCAGAAGCCTTGCAAAGTCTGCGTTCAGTTCCTCCGGATTTTTAGAATAGTAGAGGACGCTGTGGATGTCTGTATTGCGGTCTGTAAATGCCGGAAACAAAAATCCGGTGACTGGAACCTCAACGAACCAGTCACGAATACGCTCCTCGATAGCGTTTGTATCCTCATTATAGCAAAGCCCCGGCTTTGTCAGTTTGACAGGGCAGATGGAGCAGAGAATAAATTCATATACATCGTCAGAGGCATCGAACATTTCGATGCCGTCAGATGCTTTTTTCGGAATGTCGTACGCACCGTGGACGATCACGATATAATAATTTTCCGGATACAGGAAATTCTCAATGATCTTATCGTAAAATTCATCGAGCAGCTCATCATCTTTCAACTGACTTTTCTTTAACCTCATAAGGTATTCCTGCGCGCCGCCTCCGGCTTCTTCCGTAAGGGGGAACTCCATATCGAGCAGGTTGCGTCCGATCGTTCCGGAGAGTGTTTTCTTCAGAATCTCAAAATATTTAAACATTTCCTCTTCGGGAAGAGAGAGGAAGGCTTCTTTCATCTTTGTCTTTTTATTTTTGTCAGCGTCTACGTAGCAGCCGCAGATACGCGTGATCGGCGTGCGGTCAGGCGTAAAGAGACGCTTGATCTCGGAAACTTCTTTTTTATTCATGTTGAAACTCCTTTCCTATGTCCCTATATCAGCAGGGGAAGCAGATATTTTGCAATGGCGTGCAGAAGCAAAAGGTGCAGCGGATAAAACCAGTAGAAGAAATATTTTACTTGTCTGCCGCGTTTGCCGTTGTAGAGATACACGGGGATAAACGCGAGAGGCGCGGGAAGCTCCCATGATACGGCAGCGGCTCCTCCGATACACTGATACAGCCTTGAGTAATGCATCAGATAGAGTACGGCGATCAGAAATACGCCTTTGTAGCTGTAGTCTGTGTCGATCAGATAGGCGGCGTACATACCTGCGATAATAGGAATAAGGGAGAGAAACATATTTTTCGTCCCGTTTTCCGTGATCCATGCGATCCCCATGATCACAAGCAGTCCGATCAGCAGTGTAAAGTAAACGTTCTGTTTTTCCGGAAAATACCAGTTCCCTTTTAAGGCGAGATCGAAGGGGATCTCCGAGATCACGGCAAACAGGGCAAGTCGTTTGGAATATTTTTTCGCATTTCTTGTGTGAAGAAAGCCCTCTACGATCAGAAAGCAGAAGATCGGAAAAGCAAGCCGTCCGATGTCGCGGGACAGGTTGTAGAGCGAGCTGACGAAAGCTCTTCTTTCAAAATCGGCGGTAAATGCCGGATCGTTGAGCAGGAAGCGCAGAACGATCGCTCCGGTATGGTCGATAAACATTGTGATAATGGCGATCATCTTCAGCGTACTGCCTGAAATGCCGCCGAAAGGTTTGAGTTGATCCGTCATATGAACGTTATTCCTCCTAAAATAGCTGTACAGATGGAAAGAACCACCGCAGACTATGGTAATCTTTCAAAAGAATACCTGTTTTCGGAAAGGTTGTCAAGCCTGTCACTATGTTGACAGAAGCAGGGCGTATTGTTATACTATGCATGCTTAAAATCACGCAGATAAGAGGGTGGGCAAAGTATTGTACCGGAAAAGTATTTTGCAGCGCCCTCTTAGTGGGTGCGGGGATATTGGTTTTATAACAGGCTGCATCAAAAATAGAAAACGGAGGGAAAATAATATGTTAAAAGTATGGATTGTCGGTTCGGCAGGACAGATCGGTACGGCGATCAATGAAGTGCTCGATCCCGTTGAGCTGCGGGTACTGAATACGGATAAAGAAGAACTGGATATTACGGATACGGACGAGGTGCTGAATTTCGGTGAGATCAACCGCCCCGATGTGATCATCAACTGTGCGGCAGTCACAGATACGGCTCTGTGCGAGGAAGAGCCGGAGCTTGCGTTTCGGGTAAATGCGCTCGGTGCGAGGAACTTAAGTATCGTAGCGCGTAAGATAGGCGCAAAGGTGGTGCAGCTCTCGACAGACGATGTGTTCGACGGGGAGAGTCGGACGCCGTATACGGAGTTTGACGATACGAATCCTAAGACTGTTTACGGAAAGAGTAAAAGAGCGGGAGAGAATTACGTAAAGGAATTTACCCACAAGCATTTTATTATCCGAAGCAACTGGGTGTACGGAAAGGGAAATAATTTTGTAAACGGCGTTTTGGAAGCAGCGGGAGAGGAGCGTCCGCTTTTAGTTGCTTCCGACCAGTTTGGTTCTCCTACGAGCGCGAAAGATCTTGCGCGGATCATTCTTTATCTGATGCAGACGAACGAATACGGTACGTATCATGCGACGTGCAAGGGAATCTGCAGCCGGTATGATTTTGCGCAGGAGATACTTGTCCTTGCAGGAAAGGAAGCGAAGCTGTGTGCAGTGCCGACTGCGCAGGCAGAGCTTTCGTCCGTGCGTCCGGCGTATGCGGCGCTCGATAATTTTATCCTGCGTGTGATCGATGTCTACGACATGCCGGACTGGAGAACATCGCTAAAAGAATACATGGAAGAGTGCAGGGAGGGCTGATATGGCAGATGTGAAAAGAGAAAAGAAAGAAAAAAAGGGAAAAAAGAAGATAGGTCTTACGACGAAAATATTTATCGCGCTGCTTTTTGGCGCTGTTTTCGGAATGGTTCTGTGTTATCTCGTTCCGGCAGGACAGATCCGCGATGAGATCATCGTAGACGGCGTTTTATATGTGGTTGGTCAGGGCTTTATCCGGCTGATGAAGATGCTTGTCGTGCCGCTCGTATTCTGCTCGCTTGTCTGTGGGAGCATGGCAATCGGGGATACGAAAAAGCTCGGTACGGTAGGTGTGAGGACGATCGCGTTCTATCTGGTGACGACGGCGCTCGCCATCACGATCGCACTTGGCGTCGGCAATCTGCTCGATCCGGGAAAGGGGCTTGATATGAGCGCGGTGCAGTCAAATGCCGCTTCTGTAGAGGCAATGGAGGCGACCTCTCTTGCAAATACGCTGCTGAATATCATTCCGGAAAATCCGATCGGTTCTCTGGCATCGGGAAACATGCTGCAGATCATTGTGTTCGCGCTGATCATCGGCGTGATCCTTGCGAAGCTCGGCGAACGGACAGAGACAGTCGCTAATTTCTTCAGCCAGTTTAATGACATTATGATGGAAATGACGATGATGATCATGAGTCTGGCTCCGATCGGAGTATTCTGTCTGATCGCAAGAACGTTTGCCGGAATCGGATTTGGCGCATTTTTGCCGCTCGGAAAGTATATGATTGCAGTTTTACTTGCACTTGTATTGCAGTGCGTTGTTGTTTATCTCGGACTGCTTAAAGTATTTACGGGGCTTAATCCGGTCAAGTTTATCCGAAACTTTTTCCCTGTGATGGCGTTTGCCTTCTCGACAGCGACCTCAAATGCGACGATCCCGCTGTCGATCGATACGTTGGCGAAGAAGATGGGCGTATCGAAAAAGATTTCGTCCTTTACGATCCCGCTTGGAGCTACGATCAACATGGACGGAACTGCGATCATGCAGGGAGTGGCAGTCGTATTTGCCGCACAGGCATTCGGTATCCATCTGGAAATGA
>CATZPU010000021.1 GCA_958422845.1 uncultured Lachnospiraceae bacterium
GAAGTGATGCGGCGGCTCAGGTGTCGCAGCTTGTGCTTCTGGAATCAGACTTTTCCAAGATGCCGTCCGTAGTGGCAGAGGGGCGGCGTGTCGTCAACAATATCGAGCGCACGGCGAGTCTCTTCCTTGTGAAGAATATTTTCTCTTTGTGTATGTCGATCCTGTCGATCGTCCTGATGGTGAATTATCCGCTGGAGCCGTCACAGATCTCACTGATCAGTATGTTTACGATCGGTATTCCGGCGTTCGTCATGTCGCTTGAGAAGAATACGGAGCGGATACAGGGACATTTCCTAAGCAACGTCCTGTTCAAAGCGCTGCCCGGAGGTCTGACAGATTTTATCGTAGTCAGTGCGCTTTATCTGTTCTGTCTTGAGTTTAATGTAAGCGAGGCGGACGTATCGACTTCCTCGACCATCGTGCTTGCGATCGTAGGACTGATGATCCTTTATCAGATCGCTTCGCCGATGACGAAGTATCACTGGTTCTTGTGGTTCGGTATGGCGGCAGGGTTGATCTATTGTATGACATTCGTCAGCAGTATTTTTGCGATCACGAGTATTTCCAAGAAGAGCATGATGCTCCTTGTGATCTTTGCGATCATCACTGAGCCTATTTTCCGGTATTTGAGCATTATTGTGAAAAAGTTGTCGCATATGTATGCGAACCGTAAACAAAAGCATAAGACAGCTTCATAAATTTTAGTGGATTTTGGAGACAAATACTGGTATACTGTTATCAATAAAGCAAATTTAAGGAGACGAGTCATGAAAAGAGTTCTTTTAAAGCTGAGCGGTGAGGCGCTTGCCGGAGACAAAAAGACCGGATTTGACGAACCGACTGTCACGAAGGTGGCAAAGCAGGTAAAGACGCTTGTCGATCAGGGCATGGAGATAGGTATCGTGATCGGCGGCGGCAATTTCTGGAGAGGTCGTTCCAGTGAGAATATCGACCGTACAAAGGCAGATCAGATCGGCATGCTTGCCACTGTGATGAACTGCATCTACGTATCGGAGATATTCCGTTCGGTTGGAATGAAAACGTCCGTGATGACGCCGTTTGTCTGCGGAGCGTTTACTGAGTTATTTTCCAAGGATAAAGCAAATGAGAATTTTGCAAACGGCGTTGTGACATTTTTTGCAGGCGGTACGGGACATCCGTATTTCTCTACAGACACGGCGACTGTGCTGCGCGCGATCGAGATCGAGGCAGAGGTGATCCTGCTTGCCAAGTCGATCGACGGCGTGTATGACAGCGATCCGAAGGACAATCCGAACGCGCAGAAGTTCGATGAGATCTCTATTGCAGAAGTCATTGACAGAAAGCTTGGCGTAGTGGATATGACTGCATCGATCCTGTGTATGGAGAACAAGATGCCGATGCTTGTGTTCGGACTGAATCAGGAAAACAGCATAGTAGATACCGTAAACGGAACGCTTAACGGTACGAAAGTCACCGTGTAAATACAGGAGGAAGAGATTATGGACGAGAGAATCAAGGTATATGACGAGAAAATGACAAAGACATACAACAATCTGCTTTCTGAGTTCGGTACGATCCGTGCAGGACGTGCGAATCCGAATGTGCTCAATAAGATCAAGGTAGATTACTACGGTACTCCGACGCCGCTGCAGCAGGTGGGAAATATTACAGTTCCGGAACCGAGGATCCTGCAGATCCAGCCGTGGGAAGCATCTATGGTAAAAACGATTGAGAAAGCGATCCTGATGTCTGATGTCGGCATCAATCCGACCAACGACGGTCGTGTGATCCGCCTTGTATTTCCGGAGCTTACAGAAGAGCGCAGAAAGGATCTCGTAAAGGACATCAAGAAAAAGGGTGAAGCAGGAAAAGTGGCGATCCGCAATATCAGAAGAGATGCGAACGACACACTGAAAAAACTTGGCAAGGCAGATGTGTCTGAGGACGAGATCAAAGAGCTGGAAGAAAAAGTTCAGAAGATGACGGACAAATATATCAAGGAAATTGATAAAGCAGTGGACGAGAAGTCGAAGGAAATTCTTACAGTATAAGAAACGTGGGGATGCCGCAAACTGTACGGACGGGGAGTGCTCCGCCGGAGCTGTTTTGCGGCTCTTTCTTTTTGGGAGGAATGGTTATGGTAATTCCGCAGCATGTTGCGATAATATTAGATGGAAACGGGCGCTGGGCGAAGAGCAAGGGGATGCCGCGCAATTACGGACACGCAAGAGGCGCAAAGAATCTTGAGGTGATCTGCGAGGATGCATACAATATGGGAATCAAGTATCTGACCGTGTATCTTTTCTCGACGGAGAACTGGAAGCGTTCTAAAGACGAGGTAGACGGCCTGATGAGGCTGTTCCGCCGCTACACAAAGACGTGTATCAAAACGGCACGGGACAACAATATGAAGGTGCGCGTGCTCGGCGATCCGACGGCGTTCGATCAGGACCTTCAGGACAGCCTGAAAATGCTCGTGGAGTCCTCGAAGGACAATACGGGACTGAATTTCCAGATCGCGCTCAATTACGGAAGCAGAGATGAGATCGTGCGCGCCGTGCGCAAGGTGGCATCGGACTGCGCTTCGGGCAAACTTTCACCGGAGGATATTACGGAGAGCAGCTTTGCATCGTATCTCGATACGGCAGAAGTGCCTGATCCCGACCTTCTGATCCGTACAAGCGGAGAGCAGCGGCTTTCTAATTACCTGATGTGGCAGCTTGCGTATACGGAGTTTTATTTTACAGAAGTTCCGTGGCCTGCATTTACGAAAGATGATCTTTGGAAGGCGATCGAGAAATTCAACGGCCGAAGCAGGCTTTACGGCGGAAACAGGGAGGGATAATATGTTTCGTACTAGGTTGTTAAGCGGGATCGTTCTGGTGATCCTTGCGCTTGTGCTCCTTATCACAGGAGGACCGCTGCTTGCGGCATCACTGTTTGCAATCTCCATAATCGGGCTGCATGAGCTGTACCGCGCTTTGCATATTGAGGATGGAAGGTTCTCGCCGCTTGCGATGGTAGGGTATCTGGGATGCTTTTTCTATTACATAATTGTATTTTTGGATCTTTCTGCATATACTATGGCAGGCATGCTTGCTCTTTTGATCCTGCTTATGGCTGTATATGTGTTTACATATCCAAGGTACAAGACGGATCAGGTCACGGGCGCATTTTTCGGTGTGGTATACGTGGCGGTGATGCTTTCCTGCATCTATGAGCTTCGTATCATGGAGCACGGCGTATTCCTCGTATGGCTGATCTTTATCAGCTCGTGGGGCTGCGATACGTGCGCATACTGCGTCGGAATGCTGTTTGGAAAACACAAGATGTCTCCGAAGCTCAGTCCGAAGAAATCCATCGAAGGCGCAGTCGGAGGCGTTGTCGGCGCCGCGGCGATCGGCGCGATCTACGCGGCGGCGATCTCCGGACAGATGGGCGGCGATACGTATACGATCATAAGCTTTGCAGTGATCAGTGCGGTCGGAGGGCTGATCTCCATGATCGGCGATCTGGCGGCGTCTGCGATCAAGAGAAACCGCGGGATCAAGGATTACGGTAAACTGATACCGGGACACGGCGGTATTCTGGATCGCTTTGACAGCGTGATCTTTATCGCTCCGGTCATCTACTATCTGGCGCAGGCATTTTCAGGTGTATTTTAAGCTGTATTTGAGGAAAGGATGAAGTACAGATGAAAAAGATAGCAATTCTCGGTTCTACAGGCTCTATCGGAACACAGACGCTTGACGTCGTAAGAGCGAACGGCGATATAGAGGTAGCGGCGCTGTCCGCAGGAAGAAATATAAAGCTGCTCGAAGCGCAGATACGGGAGTTTCGTCCGCGCATCGCGGCTGTCTGGGAGGAAGCAGATGCAAAAGAGCTTCGGACGGCAGTGGCAGACCTTCCTGTCCGTATCGTATCAGGTATGGATGGCTTGAAGGAGATCGCAGTCTGTGAAGAGGCGCAGATACTTGTGACTGCGATCGTCGGAATGATCGGCATCGTGCCGACGATAGAGGCGATCAAAGCAGGAAAGGATATTGCGCTTGCAAATAAAGAAACGCTTGTTACAGCAGGGCATATCATCATGCCGCTTGCAAAGGAGCATGGCGTGCGTATCCTTCCGGTCGACAGTGAGCACAGTGCGATCTTCCAGTCATTAAACGGAGAGGACGGCAGACAGATCGATAAGATACTTCTGACGGCATCGGGCGGACCGTTTCGCGGCCGCACATACGACGAGCTTAAAAATGTGCGCGTTGAGGATGCGTTGAAGCATCCGAACTGGGCAATGGGACAGAAGATCACGATCGATTCTGCGAGCATGGTAAATAAAGGGCTTGAGGTCATGGAGGCACGCTGGCTGTTCGGCACAGATCTGGATCAGATTCAGGTAGTGATCCAGCCGCAGAGTATTATTCATTCTATGGTGCAGTTTACAGACGGTGCAGTGATTGCGCAGCTTGGCACGCCGGATATGAAGCTGCCGATCCAGTATGCGCTTTACTATCCGAACCGTCGTTTTCTGGCGGGAGACCGTCTTGATTTTGCAAAAATAGGCAGCATTACGTTTGAAGATCCGGATATGGATACATTTCTGGGACTCAAATACGCATTTGAGGCAGCAAGAACGGGAGGTTCGATGCCGACCGTATTCAATGCGGCGAATGAGCGTGCTGTGAGCAAGTTTTTGAAGCGGCAGATTGGATTTACGGATATTTATGAGATTATACGTTACTGCATGGACGGACATCGTTTGATCGAGAATCCAGATGTCGGACAGATACTTGATACGGAGCAGGCAGTATACGATATTATTGAAAGCAGGTGGTAATTTGAAGCTCCTTATAGCGCTGCTGATATTCAGCGTCATCATTATCATACATGAGTTCGGACATTTTCTGTTCGCAAAGATGAACGGGATCACGGTCGTGGAATTTTCACTCGGCATGGGTCCCAGGCTTTTAAGCCATGAGTGGGGCGGTACAAGATATTCACTGAAGATTCTTCCGTTTGGCGGTTCGTGTATGATGCTTGGCGAAGATGCAGAGGATGAGGGAGAAGGAACTTTCGGGAGCAAATCCGTATGGGCAAGGATCTCCGTGGTTGTGGCGGGACCGATATTTAATTTTATTCTTGCATTTGTGCTTTCTATCTTTATTATTGGAACGATCGGATATGATGAACCGATTATTCGGGGTGTAATGGACGGATATCCGGCACAGGAAGCCGGGCTGCAGGCAGGCGACCGTATCACGAGAATGAACGGGAAAAAGATCATGTTTTACCGTGAGATATCCAATTACGGCATGTTCCATAGCGGGGAGAGCGTCGTATTTGAATATGAGCGTGACGGACAGAAGCATACGGCGACTGTGACGCCGAAACTTACAGATGAAGGATATCTGTACGGTGTGCAGGGCAGCGTAAATCTCAGGAAAAAAACGACGCCTCTTGAGACGCTCCGGTACAGCGCGCATGAGGTGTACTACTGGATCGATCTGACGCTGCAAAGCCTCAAGATGCTTGTGACAGGCGGCGTGACGATCAACGACATGTCAGGTCCCGTCGGCGTCGTAGATGCGATCGGCGACACGTATGAGGCGAGCAGGCAGGACGGCCCGTTGTATGTCTGGCTGAACCTTGTCAATATCGCAATTTTGCTGACTGCGAACCTGGGCGTGATGAATCTGCTGCCGATTCCGGCGCTTGACGGAGGTCGTCTCGTATTTCTGATCCTCGAGGCGATCCGCGGCAAAAAGGTGAATCAGGAGATCGAGGCAAGGATACACATGGCAGGGCTGATGCTTCTGATGGTGCTCATGGTGTTCGTTATGTTTAACGATGTGAGGAAGATATTGATGTAAGGAATCTGGAAGACGGATGGAGCGTTTCGGTCAGCAGGCAATACAGATCAGATTTATTTTTGGGGAATATCGTGAGTTTGCGGTATTCCCTGTATTTTTTATATTTAAACTACTGCCGAACATTTATCGGCTTAAATCTGGTAAAAAAACAGGCGGTATGGTATACTGTTTTAAAGCATTATTTTTCTAAAAATCAGGCAAATTTGCATCTATTCTCATTTCTGCCGTCAGGCATCATTTCAGAAATCTCAATGCTTTACTATCCACAGACGCAGGGAGATTTCCGAAGAAAGAAACGGCAGGAGTATCTCCCGACACAAAAGAAAGGAGATACCATATGGGAAACAAACGAAAAACGGAGCGTACGGTAACAAAAGGCAGCACAATAACACCGGAAAATGCACTGTTACAGGAAAGTGCGCCGGCGCAGAGCAACAGACTGCTTACGGAAAGCAGACTGCCATCAGGAAAGGAAGGTATAATAACGCCGGAGAGCACAAAAGCATCGACTTCGGTATACCGTACATACAAGTCACGTATTTTTGAGATGATCTTCAGCGACCGGAAAGAACTTCTAAGTCTCTATAATGCAGTGAATCAGACAGATTATAAAGATCCTGATCAGCTTGAGATCAACACACTGAAAAATGCGATTTATATGGGGATGCGAAACGATGTTTCCTTTATCGTGGACATGAAGCTGAACCTGTACGAGCATCAGTCGACCTACAATCCGAATCTTCCTCTGCGCTTTCTTTTCTACATAGCAGATCTGTATTCGAATATCACAAAAGACGCAAACCTTTACAGCGCGCGGCTGATCAAGCTGCCGACTCCGAGATTTCTCGTCTTTTACAACGGTATGGAAGAACGACCGGATAAGGAAGTTCTGAAATTGTCCACTGCATTTCAAATAAAGGAGGAAGAGGTCTTTCTGGAGCTGACTGCGATCGTGCTGAACATCAATCAGGGGCATAACGAGTCACTCTTACAGGCGTGCAGAACGCTGAACGATTATGCGGTCTATACCGCGCGAGTCAGAAAGTACGCCCGACAGACAGATTTGGAAAGCGCGGTAGAGCGTGCGATCGAGGAGTGTATAGACGAGGGAATCCTTGCAGATTTCCTGAGAAAAAACAGGGCGGAGGTGAAAAAGGTGAGTATTTACGAATACGATTATGAAAAGCATATGCGGCAGGAACGGGAGGAAAACTTTGAAGCGGGACTTGCACAGGGACATGCAGATGGACTCGCAGAGGGACTTGCGAATGGTCAGCGTGAGGGTATATGTGCCTATATCCGTCTGGCACGCAGACAGGGGATCTCTGAAGATATTTTGCGAAAGGAGCTGCAAAAAGAGTTTTCTGTATCGGAGCAGATGATCGAGTCGTGTTTAAAACAGAGTAAGTAATATAAAGTACAGGAAAAGCCTTTGCTTCCAGATGATCGGGAACGGTGTCTGTGGGGGCAGGGCTTTTTTTGCTTCACAATTTGCTCTTTATACTTGACAAATGATGAAAAAACTAATAATATGAGAATATATAAAAACAATATAGTGTATTTTTTGAGAGATTTCATAGGACAGATATTTGTTACTGTTCACACAGGACTTTGCATTTCCTGTAAAATCCGTAAGAAAATGATTCAGGTATGAGCAGCTCCCATTTACGAAGTAAATTTTAGATGGATTTGCAAAAGAACCGCTTGACAATTACGCCGAAGTATACTAGGATAAAGAAAGAAATGCGAACATTAGTTCGGTAAAGGAGAACAGATATGGGACAGGATGATAAGTTAAAAGCATTGGACGCTGCGCTTGCGCAGATCGAGAAGCAGTTTGGAAAAGGCTCCGTGATGAAGCTGGGAGATACGGGAGCAAATATGAATATAGAGACGGTTCCTACAGGCTCTTTAAGTCTCGATATTGCACTGGGGCTTGGCGGTGTGCCGAAGGGACGTATCGTGGAGATATACGGACCGGAGTCAAGCGGTAAGACGACGGTAGCGCTTCACATGGTGGCTGAGGTGCAGAAACGCGGCGGCATTGCCGGATTCATTGATGCAGAGCATGCGCTTGATCCCGTATATGCAAAGAATATCGGAGTGGATATTGATAATCTTTATATTTCACAGCCGGACAACGGAGAACAGGCGCTTGAGATTACGGAGACGATGGTACGTTCCGGCGCTGTGGATATCATTATCGTAGACTCTGTAGCGGCGCTCGTGCCGAAGGCAGAGATCGACGGCGACATGGGAGATTCTCATGTAGGACTTCAGGCGCGTCTGATGTCGCAGGCTTTGCGTAAGCTGACGGGCGTGATCAGTAAGTCAAACTGCAGCGTTATTTTTATCAATCAGCTTCGTGAGAAAGTAGGCGTTATGTTCGGTAATCCTGAGACGACGACAGGCGGTCGTGCGCTCAAGTTCTATTCGTCGATCCGTCTTGACGTCCGCCGTATCGAAGCGCTCAAGCAGGGCGGAGAGGTGATCGGAAACAGGACGCGCGTCAAGGTAGTGAAGAATAAGATCGCGCCGCCGTTTAAGGAAGCAGAGTTCGACATCATGTTCGGAAAGGGCATCTCCCGCGAGGGCGATATCCTTGATCTTGCGGCAAACAATAACATCGTAAACAAGAGCGGCGCATGGTACGCCTACAACGGAGAAAAGATCGGGCAGGGACGCGAGAATGCGAAGCAGTATTTAAAAGAGCACGCAGATGTCATGGCAGAGCTCGACAGAAAGGTGCGCGAGCAGTACGGCTTGATCGAAGCACAGGAGGACGTACAGCCGGATGCGGCGCAGGCGAAAGCACAAGAGGACTAGAACAGGATATAAGCCGTGGATAACAGACAGAGACGCTATCCGACGTGGCAGCAGACAGTGTCTGCAAAATAAGGACGGAATGACATCATGAGACAGATACAGGAGATCAGAGCTCTTACAGGCGGCAGATACCTTATCGTTTTGGAGGACGGCGCATGCTTTCCGCTATATGGAAAGGAAGTGGATGCGTTTGCAATTCGGGAAGGAGAGCTGCTTTGCGATGCGGATTATGAGAAAATAATGCTGGAGCTTCTGCCGAAGCGGGCGAAACTTTGCGCGATGCATTTTTTACAGAAGATGGACCGCACAGAGCAGCAGCTTCGCAGAAAGCTTGGTACGCTTTTTTATCCGGAAGAGATCATAGAGAAGGCAGTTGCGTATGTAAAAGGGTATCGTTACATTGATGATGTGCGATATGCAGTCAGCTATATGGAGTACCGTAAGGATAGAAAAAGCGTGCGGCAGATGGAGCAGGAGCTTTTTGGAAAGGGTATCTCAAAAGAAACGTTTCAGGAGGCGCTTGCACAGATCGAGAAGCCGGATGAGGAAGGTCAGATACGGTATTGGCTTGAAAAAAAGCATTATGCCAAAGTGTGCGGTGATGTCAAAGAAAGAGAGAGGATATTCCGGTTTCTTTTGCGAAAAGGCTACAGCGCATCTTCGGTGAGAAGTGCGATGCATATCGAAGAGTAATCGTCCGGCACAGATAAAGGTCTGTGCCGCGGACGAAAAAAAGCGGATGTATTTGTACGAATAGCTGAATGTTTCAAAACAAGAGCACAATTACTTGACATATATGACAAAACAGTATAAAATTGAGGTGTTGTCTAAGGACAATTAAAATTGAATAAGGAGGTGCTCCTGTGCCTGAAACAGTAATGATAATTATTGCTGTTGCGATCACCCTGATCATTGCAGTGCCGGTATCTGCGCTAGTCGCTATCAATTACAGAAAAAATGTAATAGAAGCGAAGCTCGGAAATGCAGACGAGAAAGCGAGACAGATTATCGACGATGCACTCAAGGTTGCAGAGACAAAGAAGCGTGAAGCACTTCTGGAAGCGAAGGAAGAATCTTTGAAAACGAAGAATGAGTTGGACAAAGAGACGAGAGAACGCCGTACAGAATTGCAGCGCTACGAGAAGCGGGTATTATCAAAGGAAGAAAGTGTTGATAAGAAAGCCGATGCTCTGGAACGCAGGGAGTCAGGGATTGCAGCGAAGGAAGATGAGCTGAAGAAGAAAAGTGCAGAAGTAGATAAGCTTTGCGAACAAAGACTTCATGAACTCGAAAGAATTTCAGGACTTACCTCTGAACAAGCAAAAGAATATCTTTTAAAAACTGTTGAAGATGAAGTAAAAATCGACACTGCCAAGCTTTACAAAGAGCTTGAGAGCAGGGCAAAAGAAGAAGCAAACAAAAAAGCAAAAGAATACGTGGTCACAGCGATTCAGAAATGTGCCGCAGATCACGTTGCAGAAACTACGATTTCTGTAGTACAGCTGCCAAATGACGAGATGAAGGGAAGGATCATCGGACGTGAAGGCCGTAATATCCGTACTCTTGAGACTCTGACCGGAGTAGATCTGATCATTGACGATACGCCGGAAGCAGTTATCTTGTCAGGCTTTGATCCGATCAGAAGAGAAGTGGCGAGAATCGCGCTTGAAAAGCTGATTGTGGATGGTCGTATCCATCCGGCCAGAATTGAAGAAATGGTGGAAAAAGCACAAAGAGAAGTAGAAACAATAATCCGTGAGGAAGGAGAAGCTGCTACACTGGAAGTCGGTGTACACGGCATTCATCCAGAACTGGTACGTCTGCTTGGAAGAATGAAATACAGAACGAGCTACGGACAGAATGCGCTGAAGCATTCGATCGAAGTAGCGCAGCTTTCAGGGCTTCTTGCCGGAGAGATCGGCGTAGACGTAAGAATGGCGAAACGCGCCGGATTATTGCATGATATTGGCAAGTCCATCGACCATGAGATCGAAGGCTCGCACATTCAGATCGGTGC
>CATZPU010000022.1 GCA_958422845.1 uncultured Lachnospiraceae bacterium
ATCCGGTATGTATAAGTAGGAAACATGGAAACAGCAGATGATTCGGTCTGCATAAAAAAGTAAAACAGGGAAATACTAGCGTCAGTATACAGAAGGTAAATGACTTTTGTATACCGGCGCTTGTTTTGTGTCATAGGAAAGCGCAGGATTCTTTTAAAAATTTTTTTAATATAGGAAAGCGCAGGATCCTTAAAAAAATTTTTTAATAACAGGAGGCAGGAGATCATGGATCGGAGGTTTTTGAGAAGATACGTGGTACTAATTTTTATTCTCGCGCTGTGCGCGTGCGCCGCGTGGTATGTAACGAGTAAAAACGGGCAGCCGTATGCAGACGCAGTGCTCGTGAAGCTTTTGGAGGAGGTATCCGCGTATGTCTGATGAGACGCTGTATCTGAAGCTCGATAAGAATATGCAGGTAAAGACGGAGAAGGTGATGCTGGGAGACATCGCCCAGATCATTTGCAGCACAAAATCAGTGGAAAATAAGGTTAAGACTCTGCGGCTTCCGACGGAGCAGATAAAAGGATCGGGACGCTATGTGTTTTCTGTGCTTGATGTGATAAAAGTGATCCACGCGGAATATCCGCATCTTGAGGTGAACAATCTCGGAGAGGCAGATTTTATTCTTACCGTCGAAAAGGAGAAAACGTACGGAGATATGGAAAGCCGGGTAAAGACAGTGTTCGTCTGCCTGCTTGCATTTTTCGGAGCATCATTTTCCATCATGGCGTTTAATAATGATATAAGCGTAACCACGCTGTTTGCCCAGCTTTATGAAGCGTTTACGGGAGAAAAGACGAGCGGCTTTACGCTTCTCGAGGTCAGCTACTCCATCGGAGTCGGGATGGGGATACTGATATTTTTTCATCATTTTGCGAGAAAAAGAAATGTCTCGGACCCGACGCCGCTTGAGGTGGAGATGCGCACCTATGAGGACGAGGTGGATACTACCGTGATCGAATCGAGCGGACGCAATGCAAAAAAGACGGGATAAAGGCGCGCCGGATACGGAGGCCGGAAAATATTGCAGCAGAAAAGGAAGAGATGCAGATGGAGCAGATCGTATTGACAGTGATTGGGTTTGCCGCAGGATTTATTGTGGCAGGCGGAGAGGTGGCGCTGATGATCGGACTTGGGATCATCACGCGGTTTATAGGTGTGACGCATACGGCAAAACGGGTGCGGTATTATGAGAATGCGATCCTTCTCGGCGCACTTGCGGGAACGGTGCTTACCGTATTTCAGGTAAAGGTGATGGCCGGCGTGTGGCTTCTTGCGTTCGGCGGTTTGTTTATGGGAATATTCGTCGGCGGCTGGATCATGGCGCTTGCGGAAGTCATCAATGTATTTCCGGTCTATTGCAGAAGGCTTGGCATCACAAAGGGGCTGAGCTGGATCATCATTGCGCTCGCGGCAGGAAAGACGCTTGGCAGTCTGGTGCATTTTTATATGAGGTGGGGGAAGTGACTTCCAAGCAGTTTTGTGGTATGATAGCGTAGTGGATAAAAGCAATGCGCACGTTCGTTCTATGCGAATGAGATGCGGCAAAAAGGCATTAAAGGGAGGAACTATTTTATGAGGACGCAGCAGGAATTAAGAACGCAGCTTCGTCAGATCGACCACAAAGGTTATAAAGCGTATAAAGTGTTGGAGGGGGAGTATGATTTCCGTACATACAGACTGTGTATCGACCATGTGCAGGGAGATCCGTTCGCAACACCGTCGCGTGTGCGGATCGTTTATTACAACAGAGGCTGCGTGCCGCAGGAGTATCTGGAAAAAAAGCACCGCAGGATCGCGGTGGAGGATGCTCTTTTGCGCAGGCTCCACAAAAATCTGCGCGCCTGCATGGACGGAGGAAGAAAAGGCTCCGGCAAAAGCGGGCTTGTAACTGCATGCCGCGCCGGTCAGGAAATTCTGGAACGGACTGCGATGCGTGTGGGTGCGCAGGAGATAGAAGCCAGAATAGAGGTGGGATTTCCGGCTTTCGGCCGTACGATCGCGGCGGGAGCATTGGAAGAGATATTGTTTGAACTGCTTCCGACTGTCGCAGAACGGACGTTTCGTCCGCTTGCACAGGAACTTCGGGAAGCGGTCGAACTGGCGGACGATCAGCAGTTTATCAGGGAAGAGCTTAAGCGATTGGATCTTGTCGCTTTCGTGGCGGACGGCTCCATACTGCCCAGAGAGAGCGGCGTATCGCAGCGTCCTATGAAAAAAGCAGTCGCATTTAAGAGTCCGGAAAGCCTTGCGGTGACGATGGAGCTTCCGCACAGGGGAGCAGTGAGAGGCATGGGGATCAGATGCGGGATCACCGTGATCGCCGGAGGCGGCTTTCACGGGAAGTCTACACTTCTGAAGGCTTTGGAGCGCGGCGTGTACGATCACATAGCAGGGGACGGGCGTGAATTTGTGATTACGCAGGAGAGCGCATACAAACTCCGCGCGGAGGAAGGACGATGTGTTCACAAGACGGATATTTCCATGTTTATCAGTAATCTTCCGACGAAAGCGGATACGACGTCGTTTTCCACGGAAAATGCCAGCGGCAGTACGTCGCAGTCCGCAAATACGGTAGAAGCTCTGGAGTGCAAAAGCAGCGTACTTCTGATCGATGAGGATACGTCAGCGACGAATTTTATGATCCGTGATGAGCGGATGGCACAGCTCGTATCCGATGAAAAAGAGCCTATCACGCCATTTATACGGAAGGTTCGCAGTATTTATGAGGAGCTTGGCGTATCGACCGTGCTTGTGGCAGGAAGCTCCGGCGATTTCCTGACTGTTGCAGATACGGTGCTGCAGATGGACTGTTATGTGACGCGCGATGTGACAGCGCGGGCAAAAGAACTTTGCATACCGCTTTTACAGGAAAAGGTACAGAAAAATACATGGATAAAGAATTGTGTGGCGAAGAAGAGGATCGAAAAGGCGCGTGTACACGGTTGGGATTCGCTCAGCCTTGACCGCACGGAGATCGATCTGCGCTACATGGAACAGATCGTAGACGAGAGCCAGACCGCGGCGCTTGCGTATATTATGCAGTATGTACTGGAGCGGATGGCAGACGGCAAAAAGAGCGCGGCAGTTCTCGCAGATGAAGTATCACGCAAACTTGAAAAGGAAGGAATCCTTTCTGTGACACCGAAAAATTACGGAGCGGGACCTGCCGCAATGGTGCGCAGGCAGGAAATACTTGCATGCCTGTGCAGATACAGAGAGCTGTAGAGTTTTTAGCGGCGCGCGTTTTTGGAAGTCTTATTATTCAGAAAACGCATATAAAGAAGTCCTGCGGCATCGGCAAGGAACCAGCCGATCGGAATCGCCCACCAGATACCGTATACGCCGATGGCCGGAAGCGGAGCGAGCAGGTATGCCAGTAATACGCGCGTGCCGAGTGAAATGACCGTGAGGACGAGCGACATTTCCGGACGGCGGATGCCGCGGTAGTAGCCGTAAAGCAGAAACAAAAGCCCGATACCGCAGTAGAACACGCCTTCTATCCGCAGATAGCCCGTTCCGATCGAGATGATCTCTGTTTCCGAAGGCTGGATGAAGATCATCATCAGGTAAGGAGCAGTCACGAAAACGAGGACGGAAACGGCAAGGCAGAAGAGCGCAGATACCCAAAAGGCGTTTTTTGTGCCTTCGCGGATGCGGTCTTTGCGGCTGCCGCCGTAGTTTTGTGAAATAAAAAATGAGAAAGCATTGCCGAACTCCTGCGCCGGCATATAGGCGAAGGAGTCGATCTTTACGGCGGCCGCAAAAGCTGCCATAACTGCGGGGCCAAAGCTGTTGACGAGCCCCTGGATCATCAGAATACCGAAGTTCATAACAGACTGCTGGATACTTGCGGCAAGGGAGAAAGAAACGATCTCTTTTACCGCAGATTTTCCAAAGTCTGCTTTTTTTATGTCCGGCCGGAGCGCGGGCTCTTTATACCACGTATAAAGGCAGATACCGATTCCGGAAAAAGCCTGCGCGATCACAGTAGCCGCAGCCGCGCCTTCCACACCCCAGTCAAATACAATGACAAAAATAAGGTCGAGCACGATATTGAGCAGCGCAGCCAGTCCGAGAAACCACAGCGGAGTCACAGAGTTGCCGAGCGCGCGGAGTAAAAATGCGAAATAGTTATAGAGAAAGACAAAAAATATCCCGATAAAAATGACGAATACGTATCCGTGCATCATCTCCCACAGAGAATCCGGCGTCTGCAGGAGTCTCAGGATCGGATCAAGCCCTGCAAACACGAGAAGTGTCATCAGCAGAGCGGCTGCGCCGATCAGGAGAAAAGAGAGGAGGATACTGTTCTTCATTTTTGTCTCGTCTTTCTGTCCGAAATAATAAGAAAAAACAGAGCTGCTTCCCATACAAAGCCCGATCAGAACAGAGGTCAGAAAGGTCATAAGCGTATAAGCCGAGCCAACGGCTGCAAGCGCATCTGCGCCGATAAATTGTCCGACGATCAGCGTATCGGCAATATTGTAGCACTGCTGGAGCAGATTTCCGAGGATCATCGGGGCGGCAAACAGCAGCATAGTCTTTGTTACATTTCCCTGAGTCAAATCTTTTTTTGCCATAATAGTCTCCGTATTTTGTGTTCCGAAATGTGAATAAATACAGCTTAAAGAAGCTGTGAGGATACTGGAACGCTGGGATAAAAACAGCGTCCGCATGCAGGTGCAAAATCTGCCTGCATACTGACGCTGTCTATTGTACACCATATTTTACCGGAGGACAATTACGGACTTACAGCTTCTTTGCTCTCTTCATCGCTCCTGTAACCATCTTCGTCAGCGCAAAAAGTGCGAGCGCATTAGGAATGACCATCAGATTATTGAACATATCAGACAGCTCCCACACCAGATCATTCGAGGCAAGCGTACCGAGGAAAATGAAGACCAGAGCAATAACAGTATAGATTTTTGTGGATTTCTCTCCAAAAAGGTACGCCACATTGATCTTTCCAAACAGGTTCCAGCCGAGGATCGTGGAAAAGGCGAAGAAAAACAGTGTGACCGCGATAAAGATCGCACCGAGCTGTTCGCCGAATACGGTACCGAAGGCAGTCTGCGTTAAGTTGGCTTTGTTGACTGCATCAAGAGCGGCGCCCGTATATCCGTTTGCAAGAATACCGTCATCTGTATAAAGCGTGGAGATGACAACGAGTGCATTCAGTGTCAGCACAACAAAGGTATCGATAAAAACGCCGATCATTGCAACACAGCCCTGCTCATGCGGCGTTTTTACGTTTGCAAGCGCGTGTGCATGCGGGGTAGAACCCATACCGGCTTCATTGGAAAACAGTCCGCGTTTCGCGCCCTGCGTAAGAGCAGTTTTGAGCGCCGCGCCGAAGGCTCCGCCGATGATAGCCTGCGGCTGAAAAGCATATTTGAAGATCATGCCGAAGGTAGCCGGTACGTATTGGATTCTCATGATCAGAAGCGCAAGACCGCCAAGCAGGAAGAGACTCGCCATGACAGGCACGAGCTTTTCTGTGACGGCTGCAAGTCGCTTGATACCGCCGAGGAAAATAAAACCGCAGATCACCACGAGGATGATACCGATGATCCATGAGGGAATACCGAAAGCAGTCTGGCACGTAGAGCCGATCGAGTTTGACTGTACCATACAGCCGAAAAATCCGAGTGCGAGCGTGATCGCGACAGCGAAGAATCCTGCAAGAAATTTCCCGAAAGGTCCTTTAAATGCCGCAGTGATGTAGTAGACAGGACCGCCCTTGATGGAGCCGTCGCGCTCTACGATACGCGTCTCCTGCGCAAGCGTCGCTTCGGCATAGATCGTAGCCATACCAAAGAATGCGATCACCCACATCCAGAATATCGCTCCCGGACCTCCGGTAAGAATCGCACCGGAAGCTCCTACGATATTGCCGGTTCCGACCTGAGCGGCGATCGCAGTGGCGAGCGCCTGAAACGAGCTCATACCGCTTTCGTGTTTCTTGCCGTGCAGAGTCAAATTGCCGAATACGCGGCGCATCCCTTCGCCGAAGCATCGGACCTGAACGAATCGTGTCTTAAAAGAGTACCACAGTCCGACTGCAATGAGCATAAAGAACAGGATATAGTCGGATAAGTAACTGTTGATAGTTTGGACGATTGGTAAAAGTGTGTCTGACATTTTTTCTCTCTCCTCATGTGTAGTGATGTTGGATGACTGCTGGTGACTGCACAGATATATAAGCACACTTCTAAAAGTAATATCCTCTTCTGTGCGTCGCTGCGAGAAGCGCTTTTTTGGTATCAGAAAGCATGACCTTTTCGGTATCAAAAAAGCAGCCTGTATCTGGCTGCTCCGAAAAAACGTATGAGACGAAAAAGACAAAATGAAAAATCCCGAATAATCAGGAAGCTGTCAGCTCTGTCTCCTTTACCTGAGAGATTCAGTCCGTGAGGACCTTACACCTTCGGTACCCGTCTGAGGGTTTTTCCAGAGTATTCTCCGCCTCCAGTCTCCTGTCAAATACAGGATTCAAGAGGTTTCCCAGAATTAGGATAAAGAATAGCACAGGGGCGATCGTTTGTCAAATAAAAAATGGAATGGTCAGTATGATATGTTTTGTCAGCGGAAAGTGTGCTGTTGGTTTTTCTTTACAATACGGTGGCATATAGTATAATGGTGTCGACAATTCTATCTTTTATATCCGCAGATAGGTGCGACAGTGTCGCACCAGTTTGAATTACCAGAATTTGGAAAAGGTGCGACAGTGTCGCACCAATTCATAACTGAGCCGGAATTACTTGTAAATAACCTATCCTTTTCACATATCAGAGAAATCATGGTGATTTCTGACAGTTTTGAGCGCTTTTTTTATGAAACAGAATGTATGAAGTGCGGTTGGAGCGTCAGGGAACTTCGCAGGCAAATAAAAACGAACCTTTACGTTAGAGCAGGAATCAGTAAAAAGCCAGAATTATTATTACAAAAAAATTCTGATAAAAACAATGCAGCCATACTAACAATAAAAGATCCGTTTACATTTGAGTTTCTTGGGCTAGAGGCAAAAGATGCCGTCTCAGAGTCCGATTTGGAACAGGCACTTATGGACCATTTGCAGGAATTTATGCTTGAACTTGGACAAGGTTTTTGCTTTGAGGCGAGACAAAAGCGTATTATTATTGATGACAGGTATTATTTTATTGATTTGGTTTTCTATAACAGATTGTTGCATTGTAATGTGATAATAGAACTTAAAAACGATGAATTTAAACATGAAGATTTAGGGCAGCTAAATGCTTATGTTGGATATTATAAGAAAAATGAAATGTTTGAGGGTGATAATCCACCTGTAGGGATTTTGCTTTGCACAGATAAAGGTTCAGAAATGGTAGAATATGCTTTGTCAGGAATGGATAATCAGTTATTTGTATCAACATATATGCTGCATTTGCCGGATAAGAAGAAACTACAGGAATTTATGCTAAGAGAAATGGAAGAAATGGGAATATAATCTGCATACAAAGAAAGCATAGCCGTCTGGTTTTCAGAGGTGAAGATTAGGTGGCTTTATCTGTGCTTTTTGCTGCAAGCAGGTCAGGGATTCGATATAATAAAAGAAACGCAGAAGGAGGTAAAACATATATGGAAAAACTCGTTTCTGTGCAGCAAAATCTATAAAGTAAAATTAGGGCTTGATTTTTCCAGAATAAAATGATATGTTGATAATGCTCATATGACTGACGGAAGTGGAACGCTGACAATTCAGAGAAAAATGTCGGCAAAACCACAGGGAGTATGAGTCGTTGGAAGCCGACCGTCTGGGCAGAATATGCCGATGGTGGGCTTATTTTGCGTTAAAACTGAGCCGTGCAAAATCTGAGGATGACAAAATGAACGCTTGCGGGCATTTTTGTCAGGCGAAGATTTTATGGGGCGAAGCCCGCGACCGAGCAGGAGCGAAGCGGATGCGAGGTGCGCAGCACGGCGAATAAAAAGTGCAAAATCAGGAGATGACAAAATGAACGCTTGCGGGCATTTTTGTCAGGCGAAGGAAAGTGCAAAATCAAATCTACCCACACCACGGCGAAAAAACGGTTTGTGTATTCACACCACAGGAGAAAAGGAGAGTATCGTATGGAAATGATTTCTTTGGAAAAGGAACTGAAGGAGAACAGCTATCCGGGAAGAGGTATTGTGATCGGAAGGTCGGCAGATGGTAAAAAAGCAGTAGCGGCATATTTTATCATGGGACGGAGTGAGAACAGCAGAAACCGAATTTTCGTGGAGAACGGAGAAGGAATCCGCACGCAGGCGTTTGATCCGTCGAAGCTTGTTGATCCGAGCCTGATCATCTATGCGCCGGTACGTGTGCTCGGCAACAAGACGATCGTAACGAACGGCGACCAGACGGATACGATCTATGAGGGAATGGATCGTCAGATGACCTTTGAACAGTCGCTGCGCAGCCGTGAATTTGAACCGGATGCTCCGAATTATACGCCGCGAATCTCCGGTATCATGCATGTCGAGAGTGGAAAGTACAGCTATGCAATGTCTATTCTGAAGAGCAACAACGGCAATCCGGATGCGTGCAACCGCTATACTTTTGCGTATGAAAACTGTGTGGCAGGCGAGGGACATTTTATTCACACATACAAGTGCGACGGAAATCCATTGCCGAGCTTTGAGGGCGAGCCGAAGCTTGTAGCTATTCCGGATGATATGGACGCATTTACAGATATGCTCTGGAACAGCCTGAATGAAGATAATAAGGTTTCCCTGTTCGTGCGTTATATTGACATCGAGACAGGAAAGTATGAAACGAAAATCGTTAATAAAAATAAATAAAAGCCAATAGATAAGCATTGTATTATATGATAAAGATACGGAATAATTACGAAACGGTATAAAGTATCAGGAGGATAATGGTATGAATGAACTGGCATTAAAGTATGGCTGTAACCCGAATCAGAAACCTTCCCGCATTTTTATGGAGGATGGCAGCGAGCTTCCGATCAAGGTGCTTTCCGGCAGACCGGGATATATCAATTTTCTTGACGCATTAAACGGATGGCAGCTTGTGAAAGAATTAAAAGAGGCGACGGGGCTTCCGTCAGCGACTTCTTTCAAGCACGTATCTCCGGCAGGAGCAGCGGCAGGACTTCCGCTTGACGAAACGCTTGCAAAGATCTACTGGGTAGATGACCTTGATTATAAGAATTTTTCTCCGCTTGCATGCGCATATGCAAGGGCGAGAGGCGCAGACCGTATGTCATCTTTTGGCGATTTTATTTCTCTGTCGGATGTCTGCGATGCAGATACGGCAATGCTTATTAAACGTGAGGTGTCTGACGGCGTGATCGCGCCGGGATATACGAAAGAGGCGCTTGAAATTCTGGCACAGAAGAAAAAGGGTAATTACAATGTGATCGAAATCGATGAAAATTACCGTCCGAATCCGATCGAGCGCAAGCAGGTATACGGAGTTACTTTTGAACAGGGACGTCAGGAGCTGAAGATCGACGACGAGCTGCTCTCCAATTTCGTGACAGAGAAGAAAGACGTATCGAAGGAAGCGCTGATCGATATGAAGATCGCGCTGATCACGCTGAAATATACGCAGTCAAATTCTGTCTGCTACGTAAAGGGCGGACAGGCGATCGGTATCGGAGCAGGACAGCAGTCCCGCGTACACTGTACACGGCTTGCGGGACAGAAGGCAGACAACTGGTTCCTGCGCCAGAATCCGAAGGTACTGAATCTGCCGTTCAAGGATACGATCACACGCGCAGAGCGTGATAATGCGATCGATGTTTATATCGGAGCAGAATATATGGATGTTCTTTCAGACGGCGCATGGGAGAAGGTATTTACAGAAAAACCGGAAGTATTCACAGAGCAGGAGAAGCGCGCTTGGCTTGACAAAATGACCGGTGTGACGCTTGGCTCGGACGCATTCTTCCCGTTCAGCGACAATATCGAACGCGCACACAAATCAGGTGTAGAGTACATTGCACAGCCGGGCGGTTCTGTCAGAGATGAGGATGTGATCGCTACCTGCGATAAATACGGTATGGCGATGGCGTTTACGGGAATCCGTCTGTTCCATCATTAAATATTCTTAATAAAACCGTATTGAAATATTCTATTTGCTTTTTAAATGCCATTAAAGCTTTAGTACATCCGCTTTGGTGGCATTTTCTTTGTATGGCAATAAAATAAATCCTCTGATCCGCGAAGTGAGTCCCTTAAAGAAATAGGGCAAATTTGTACTTGCTGTCCGAAATGTTTTGTAGTATACTAAAAAACGAAAACGGGGAGGTCGCTGAGACCTGAGAGTAAACCGTACGGTTTTGACCCTTAGAACCTGATACAGATAATGCTGGCGAAGGAAAATACGTTTTCAGATGCGTACTTATTGTAAGCTCTGGCTTTATTTTTGTTGTCGGCATTTTGTAATGCCGGCTTTTTTTGTGTCATAGGAAAACGCTT
>CATZPU010000023.1 GCA_958422845.1 uncultured Lachnospiraceae bacterium
AGCATGCGTATGATGAAAATTACGGAATGAATCCGATCGGCTCAGGACGATATATGCTGAAGCAGTGGGATCAGGGACAGCAGATCATTCTTGAGGCAAACCCTGATTATTACGGCGAAGAAGTAAAAATGAAAAAAGTGACGATCCTCTTTATGGATGAGGAGGCGTCTTTAGCAGCGGCAATGTCGGGCGATGCGGACGTTTCTTATACGGCGTCGACCTTTGCGGATATGACACCGGCAGGCTACAGCCTGTTCTCGGCAGACAGCGTGGACAACCGCGGCATCAACCTGCCGGCGATTCCGGCAGAGGAGCGCGACGGTCTTGCAGTAGGAAACGATGTGCTCTGTGACGCGGCAGTGCGCCGTGCGATCAATATCGGGATCGACAGAGAGCTGATGATCGAGCACGTACTCGGCGGTTACGGTACTCCGGCGTACAGCGTATGCGACCAGATGCCGTGGTATAATGAAGCGTCAGAGGTCGAATACGATCCGGAGGGAGCGGCGGCGCTTCTCGACGAAGCAGGCTGGGCAATGGGAGACGACGGGATACGCGAAAAGGACGGCGTGCGCGCATCGTTTACGATCCTGTATCATCCGTCCGATTCCGTTCGTCAGGCGCTTGCAGAAGAAATGTCAAATCAGCTGCGCGAGATCGGCATTGAGGTGACGACGGAGGGCGCAGGCTGGGACGTTGCGTATGACAAGGCTCAGTCGCAGCCGCTGATGTGGGGCTGGGGCGCACACTCCCCGATGGAGCTTTACAATATTTACCACACAGCTCCGGAAAGCGATCTGGCAGAGTATTCTCCGTATGCAAATGAGACGGTAGATAAATACATGGACGAGGCGCTTTCTACTTCTGATCTGGAGCAGTCGTATGAGCTGTGGCAGAAGGCACAGTTTGACGGCGAAACAGGTGTGACGCAGGAGGGCGACTGCTCTTGGATATGGCTGTGCAACGTAAGTCATCTTTACTTTGTAAAGGACGGGCTGCAGGTAGCAGAGCAGAAGATACATCCGCACGGTCACGGCTGGTCGATCGTAAATAACGTCGATCAGTGGGAGTGGGCACAGTAAATCGTATCCGGCGATCAGGCAGGCGGCAGCGAAAAAATGTGCCGATGTGCAAAATCTTAGAGATATGACAGGAGGAAAAGGCAGCAGGGAATGTCGTTTTGATGTTCCTTGCTGTTTTGGAGAAGATTTGAAACAGTATACTATCTTAATAGGAAAGAACATTGTACGGATGGCGCTTTTACTGGTGGCGGTCAGCATCGTATCCTTTGTACTGATGACGATGTCTCCGGTAGATCCGCTGCAGGCGAATGTCGGACAGGCTGCTCTCGGTTCAATGAGTCAGGAGCAGATTGAAAAGCTGGAATCATACTGGGGCGTGGATGAGCCTCCGGTAAAACGGTATCTGGCATGGGCAAAGGATTTTATACACGGAGATTTCGGCATGTCGCTGCAGTACCGTCAGCCTGTATCAAAGGTGATTGCGGTAAAGCTCGGCAATTCGCTGTTTTTGATGGTAACAGCATGGGTTCTGTCGGGAGTCATCGGTTTTGCGCTTGGCGTAGCGGCGGGAGTATTCAGGGGACGGCTGCCGGATCGGCTGATCAAAGGATATTGTGTCGTTATTTCGAGTACGCCCGCCTTTTGGCTGGCGCTTCTTTTGCTGATGATATTCGGCGTCTGGCTCAAAATACTGCCGATCGGACTGAGTGTGCCGATCGGACTGGAAGCGTCCGGCGTGACTTTTCTGGACAGGCTGCGCCATGCGATCCTGCCTGCTCTGACACTGTCTATTACAGGTATTTCCAATATCGCTCTCCATACACGGGAAAAAATGATCGATGTGATGGAGAGCGATTACGTGCTGTTTGCACGGGCGCGCGGGGAGAGTACGTGGCAGATCGTAAAAAGGCATGCGCTTCGGAACGTTTTGCTTCCGGCGATCACGCTGCAGTTTGCCTCGATCAGTGAGATCTTCGGAGGTTCTGTACTCGTGGAGCAGGTATTTTCATACGCAGGAATGGGGCAGGCGGCAGTGACGGCAGGCCTTGGCAGTGATATGCCGCTTTTGATGGCGATCACGATCGTGAGCGCCATATTCGTCTTTGGCGGCAATCTGATCGCAAATATTCTCTACGGAGTGGTCGATCCAAGAATCCGCAGAGGAGGTAGCGCAAAATGAAACAGTGGAACAGAAGAAAAACAATGGTGCTCATCACAGGCATCTCACTTATCTTTCTCGTGACAGTCGCTTTCGCGGGAAGTCTGTGTACGGAGGCAGCGCGTGCCACTGACTTTTCACGCAAGAATCTCATGCCGTGTCTGCAATATCCGTTCGGAACGGACTGGATGGGGCGCGATATGTTTGCCCGCACGTTAAAGGGGCTGTCTCTTAGTATACTGATCGGTACACTGGCGGCCGCAATAAGCGCGGTGATCGCTCTGGTGCTTGGAATCTGTGCGGCAACGCTCGGACGCCGGACGGATGGGGCTGTTACATGGGTGATCGATCTGATCATGGGAATTCCGCATATGCTTCTGCTGATCCTGATCTCTGTGGCGGCAGGGCGCGGACTGAAAGGCGTTATCATCGGCGTAGCTTTTACGCACTGGACCTCGCTTGCGCGTCTGATACGTGCGGAGGTGATGCAGATCAAAGAAAGTCCGTATGTAAAGATCTCTCAAAAACTCGGAAAGAGCCGCTGGTATGTAGCATGTCATCATATGATACCGCATCTTGTGCCGCAGTTTGCAGTCGGGCTTGTGCTCCTGTTTCCGCATGCGATCCTGCATGAGGCGAGCATCACCTTTCTTGGATTCGGACTGACGAGCGAGCAGCCTGCGATCGGGATCATCCTTTCAGAGAGCATGAAATATCTCGTGCTCGGAAAGTGGTGGCTCGCACTCTTTCCGGGGCTGGCGCTTGTCGTGACAGTAGTGATGTTCTATCTGCTTGGTGAAAATCTGCGCAGGCTGATCGATCCGGGCAGCGTACACGAGTAATGGATAGAATAGGAGATTACGACTTTGGGAAATACGACACCCCCTGTACTGGAGATACGGGGATTGAAAATATCATTTAAACAGTATGAAAAAGGATTCAGGCAGACAGACCTTGAGGTAATACGCGATCTGGATGTGCGCGTTCCCGCAGGAGAGATCGTGGCGGTAGTCGGCTCAAGCGGTTCGGGAAAGAGCCTGCTTGCGCATGCGGTGCTCGGCATTCTTCCGTATAATGCGTCTGTTTCCGGCGAGATACTGTATGACGGAAAACCGCTCACAGAAAGTAAGCTGAAAAAGCTTCGGGGCGATGAGATCGTTCTCGTACCGCAGAGTACGGCGTATCTCGATCCGCTGATGAAAACGGGAGTACAGATACGAAAGGGAAAGAATGACGCCGCATCAAAGGAGAAGCTTCACCGGATATTTCGGGAATATGAGCTTGCGCCGGAGGTGGAGGAGCAGTATCCGTTTGAGCTTTCCGGCGGTATGACGCGGCGCATCATGAATTCTACGGCGCTGATGGGAAATCCAAGGCTTGTGATCGCGGATGAGCCGACGCCCGGACTGCACATTTCCGTCGCAAGGCGGGCGATGGAGCATTTCAGAGAACTGGCGGATATGGGAGCCGGAGTGCTCCTGATCACGCACGATCTGGAGCTTGCGGTAGAGACGGCAGACCGGATCGCCGTATTTTATGCAGGCTCGACTTTGGAAGAAGTGCCTGCTGCTGATTTCGTATCGTGCGATACGCTGCATCACCCGTACTCTCAGGCGTTGTGGCATGCGATGCCGAAGCATGGTTTTCGTCCGATCTCCGGCACGCAGCCGTATGCAAAGGAAATGCCGCAGGGCTGTCCGTTTGGTCCGCGGTGTCCGAAGTATACAAAGGAGTGCGCGCAGAGCATTCCGTGGAGGACGGTCGTCGACGGACGCGTGAGATGCCTGCATACAGAAACACCGGTCGATACGGCGCAGAAGAATCGCAGCATTTCCGGCGACTGAAACAGTAAGATACAGGAACGAATGTGAGGAATGCAGACGCAGCGTACAGGAAGTGCATGAAGAATGCAGATGCAGTGCGCAGGAAGAGCATGAGGAATGCAGATGCAGTGCGCAGGAAGAGCATGAGGAATACAGACGCGGCGTGCAGGAATCACAGAGTAGTGAGCGGCAGGCGTGAGGGAAAAGAAGAAGGTGCAGGGACAGGTGTGAAGCTGCATAGATGCGAAAGGTGAGTACAGGGTATGATATTACAGGCGAAGAACGTTTCGTTTCAGTATAAAGAAAACAGCCCGATGGTTCTTCAGGATATTTCCTTTGAAGTAAGGGAAGGGTAGCGCGTCGGACTGCGCGGCAAGAGCGGCATCGGAAAAACGACGCTGTGCCGTCTGCTTGCGGGATATGAAAAGCCGTACAGCGGAGAGATCCTTCTGGACGGGAAGCCGGTCACAGATTACAGGGGCTACTGTCCGGTACAGATGGTCTGGCAGCATCCGGAGCAGGCGGTCAATCCGCGGCGCAGGATGCATACGGTACTGGAAGAGGGCGACGGGATCACAAAAGACATCATAGAAGGACTGGGAATAGAAGAAGCGTGGAAAACACGTTTTCCGGCGGAGCTTTCCGGCGGAGAGCAGCAGCGCTTCTGCATCGCCAGAGCGCTTGGAAAAGGGACGCGCATCTTACTGGCGGATGAGATCAGTACGATGCTCGATCTGATCACGCAGAGTCAGATCTGGAATTTTCTGCTGGAGGAAGCAAAGCGAAGAGATCTTGGCATGGTCGTTGTAAGCCACAGTGACGATCTGCTTGAGCGGGTGTGTACAAGGATCGTGGAGATCGGATAAACAGTAAGAGGCTGAGGGGTCAGCCTCTTATTTTGTTTATAAAAAGTTAAGCATTTCCCTCCACCATACCTATTGAAAACCGATGCTGTTTATAGTATAGTAGTCCTACTGTTTATATTTACAATATAGACAAAATCCACAAAAAGTCAGAAAATTGAAGCAGGTTTAAAAACTGCAGAAGGAGGACGGTTTGGAGAAAAAAATTGACAAAAGAAAGTTGCTGGCACGGGCGAAGTATATTGCTCTCGGTGTGGTTATACTGATCGTGCTGGCTATCCTCGGCACAGGGATGTGGTATCAGATCGAGGAGCAGGAAGAGGCTGTAGTTGTGACGCTCGGAGAGGCGAAGGCTGTTTCCGAAAAGGGACTCCACTTTAAGCTTCCGCTGATACAGCAGGTACGTAAGGTCGACACGACGATTCAGGGCTTCCCGATCGGATATGATATTACGACGAAGGAGACGGTGGATGATGAGGCAGTCATGATCACATCTGATTATAATTTCATCAACGTCAACTTTTTCGTTGAGTACCGCATTTCTGATCCGGTGAAATACCTGTACGCATCGGATACTCCGGAGGGCATTTTGAAGAATATCGCGCAGAGCTGCATCCGTACGGTGATCGGCAGCTACGACGTAGACAGCGTGCTTACGACGGGCAAGGCGGAGATTCAGGCTGCGATCAAGCAGATGATCCTTGATAAGCTGGAGACTCAGGATATCGGACTCGATCTTGTAAATATTACGATTCAGGATTCTGAGCCGCCGACAAAGGAGATCATGCAGGCATTCAAAGCAGTAGAGACAGCAAAGCAGGGCAAGGATACTGCTCTTAATAATGCAAATAAGTACCGCAATGAAAAGCTTCCGGCTGCCAAGGCACAGGCGGACGAGATCGTTCAGGATGCAGAGGCGCAGAAGCAGACGCGTATCAACGAGGCGGAGGCGCAGGTGGCGCGTTTTACTGCCATGTATGAAGAGTACGAGAAGAATCCGACCGTTACGAAGCAGCGTATGTTCTTTGAGGCGATGGAGGAGGTACTGCCTGAGCTTAAGGTGATCATTGACGAGGGGAACGGCGTGCAGAAGGTGCTTCCGCTGGAGCCGTTTATGGACATGGATGAAGCCGGAGAAAGCACAAATCAAAATGACATCGCGCAGCAGGGCGGCACGAATCAGAGCAGTACGTTCGGTCAGTCCGCAGACAGCACAAAGAGATAAGGAGGAGAACAGATGAAAAAGAAAATAATCGCAGGCGTTTCAGCAGTCGTACTGCTTATCCTTCTGGCGTCTTCCCTTGTGGTGACAGCGGAGAATGAGTACAGTCTGGTACGCCAGTTCGGACGGATCAGCCGCGTGATCGAGAAGCCGGGACTGTCTATGAAGATCCCGTTTATCCAGACGACAGACACCTTCCCGAAGCAGACGCTTCTTTATGACCTTGTTCCGTCGGAGGTTATCACCCGCGACAAGAAAACGATGATCACAGACAGCTATGTGCTCTGGCGCATCTCTGAGCCGATGAAATTTGCACAGACGTTAAACGGCTCGATCATGAATGCGGAGAGCCGTATCAATACTGCTGTTTATAATGCGCTGAAAAATGCGATCAGCAGCATGAATCAGGATGAGGTCATTACGAGCCGTGACGGCGAGCTGTCGGCGCTCGTGATGGAGAAGATCGATGCAGGCATGGATCAGTATGGTATCGAACTGATGATGTTTGAGACGAAGCAGCTCGATCTGCCGGAGGACAATAAGGAAGCTGTCTATGAGCGTATGATCTCTGAGCGTGATAATATAGCGGCTACATATACGGCTGAAGGTAATTCTGAGGCGCAGGTGATCCGCAATACGACGGATAAAGAAGTGGCGATCAGCATTTCCGAGGCAAAGAAGCAGGCGGAGATCCTTAAGGCAGAGGGCGAAGCAGAGTATATGCGTATCCTGTCAGAGGCGTACAATACAGACGATAAGACGGAATTCTACTCTTTTGTAAGAAGCCTTGACGCGCTGAAAAACTCTATGACAGGAGAGAATAAGACGGTGGTTCTGTCGGCAGATTCACCGATCGCACAGATCTTTAACGGCTACGCGCTTGAGTAAGCGGCAAATGCAGTGGTAAAGTCAGGCAATAAAAAGTAATGTAAAGACAGTCTGTGCTTTTGTAAAACGGACGCAGGATCAGAGCCGAAGGCTGCGGATGTGCGTAAAATGCCGGAAAAAAGTAAAAACAGACAGAGAAAGAAGAAAACAACGGAGCGAATGGTTTTACATTCGCTCCGTTTTCGTTACGGACAATTTACGCAGGCTTTACTTTTCCTACGTTTTATATTTTACATACCGCCTGTAAAATGCTCCTTGTAATCGCGGCAGGGCGGAAATGGTCAGAGAAAAAAGAATGACGGATACATAGCGCACCGAAAGCCGCCGTTACAGAAAAATCGCGCAGGAGACTATCCACGCGGCAGGAATGCAAGTGCCGCACAGCCGATCCGGCAAAATATGAGAAGTGTGCGCGTAGAAAGTAAAAAGAAGCAGAAAAAAAGGAGAACAAAAACATGAAAAAAACAGTAGCAATGGCAATGGCAGCAATGATGACAGCAGCACTTGGAGTAACAGCAATGGCGGCAGAGGGCGACATTACGATCTGTTCCAGAGAGGACGGTTCCGGTACAAGAGGAGCATTCATCGAACTGTTTGGCGTACAGGAAGAGATCGACGGAGAGAAAGTCGACAATACGACAGAGGCAGCAAAGATCACAAACAGCACATCTGTTATGATGAGCACGGTTGAGCAGGACCCGAATGCGATCGGTTATATTTCGCTCGGTTCACTCGGCGACACAGTAAAAGCAGTAAAGATCGACGGAGCCGAGGCAACGGCAGAGAACATCGTTTCCGGTGACTACAAGGTGGTACGTCCGTTCAACATTGCGACAACAGCAGAGGTCAGCGACGCAGCGGCAGATTTTATCGCTTACATCATGAGCACAGAGGGACAGGCAGTTGTTTCTGAGGAGGGTTATATCTCAGTAGACGAGACGGAAGCAT
The DNA here is from genome assembly GCA_958422845.1 of uncultured Lachnospiraceae bacterium. Classification (GTDB taxonomy): domain Bacteria; phylum Bacillota; class Clostridia; order Lachnospirales; family Lachnospiraceae; genus Choladousia. The sequence continues at coordinate 7,926 of CATZPU010000023.1, forward strand.
TTGCAGGCGGAGATGTAGAAGGAAAGGTAGTTGTTTCCGGTTCTTCCTCTGTTACACCGGTTATGGAAAAATTAGCTGAAGCTTACAATGCAGTAAATGACAAAGTAGAGATCGAGGTACAGCAGAGCGATTCTACAACAGGTATGACGAACGCGATCGACGGTCTTTGCGACATCGGTATGGCTTCCCGTGAACTCAAGGACAGCGAGCTTGAGGCAGGACTTACACCGACTGTAATCGCTCAGGACGGTATCGCAGTGATCGTAAACAAAGACAATGAGCTTTCTGATCTGACATCAGAGCAGGTAAAGGGCATCTACACAGGCGAGATCACTACATGGGAGGAGCTGCAGTAAGACGCAGCCCGCACTCGTCAGGAGGATGACAATGACTCATAAATTTTCAGAGCGCATGATGAAGGCTGTGTTCTTCGTCGCAGCCTGCGCATCAGTGCTTGCGGTGGCGCTGATCTGTATCTTCCTCTTTACGAACGGAATTCCGGCGATGACGGAGATCGGCGTGTCGGATTTCCTGTTCGGTCAGAAGTGGAAGCCTTCCAATAAAATTTTCGGTATTTTACCGTTTATCCTCGGCAGCATCTACGTAACTGCGGGTTCTGTCGTGATCGGAGTGCCTACCGCACTTCTGACAGCGATCTTTCTGGCGTTTTACTGCCCGAAAAAGCTGTATCCGGTTTTGAAAGCAATGGTAAATCTGATGGCGGGCATCCCGTCGGTCGTATATGGATTTTTCGGTCTTGTATGGATCGTTCCGATGATGCGTGAACTGACCGGAAAGGACGGAAGTACGATGCTGACGGCGTCCATTCTGCTTGGCATCATGATCCTGCCTACTGTTACAGGGGTTGTAGAGCCTGCGCTTCGCAGCGTTCCCTCAAGCTACTATGAGGGTTCGCTCGCACTTGGCGCAACGCACGAGCGCAGTGTATTTCGCACTGTGATTCCGGCGGCAAAGTCAGGTGTGGCGGCAGGAATCGTACTGGGGATCGGCAGATCGATCGGTGAGACGATGGCAGTGATCATGGTCGCGGGAAATCAGACATGGATGCCGCAGGGACTCTTAAAGGGCATCAGAACGCTTACTGCAAATATTGTTATGGAGATGGGATATGCGACAGACCTTCACAGAGGGGCGCTGATCGCGACGGGCGTTGTCCTCTTTGTATTCATTCTCCTGATCAATCTTTGCGTATCAGCATTGAAACGGAGATCGGCTTATGAGTAGGGAACATGCAATAAAAACTACAGACGGGAAGAAAAATCCTAACAGAATCAAAGCTTATCTCAATCTCTGGAAACATCATCCCGGCTCGGCGTTTATCGCAAGTCTTGTATGGCTTGCAGCGCTTATCACGATGGGAGTGCTGCTCTTTCTTGTCAGCTTTATCGTGATCAAGGGAGTGCGTCATCTGACGCCGGAGCTGTTTGCACTGACGTATAACACGGACAATGTTTCGCTTGTGCCGGCTCTGATCAATACCCTGATCATCACCGTATTTTCGCTTTTGATCGCAGTGCCGCTTGGCATCTTTGCGGCGATCTTTCTCGTAGAATATGCGAATAAGGGAAGCAAAATGGTGAATCTGATCCGCATTACGGCAGAGACGCTTCAGGGAATTCCATCTATCGTATATGGCTTATTCGGACTGCTGTTTTTCTGTACGACGCTTCACTGGGGGCTGTCTTTGCTGTCCGGTT
>CATZPU010000024.1 GCA_958422845.1 uncultured Lachnospiraceae bacterium
CGTTTGATGCGTTTTACAAGGCAACGTGGAGCAATGAGCAGCAGGAGATGTCCTTCTACTATCTCGCATGTATCGCGGCGCGCAGAGGCGATTATGAGGAAGCGCTCGCATTTGTCGAGAAAGGACTGGTAAAGAATGCGCACAATATCAAGGCGCGCTGATTAAAGGCAGTTATCCTGCGCAAGCTTGGAAGGACAGAGTGTGCGGCTGCATGGATACAGGAAAATCTTGCTGTCGATCCGTTTGATTACGTTTCTATGTTCGAGCAGTATCAGCTTTGCAACGATGCGCAGGTTCTTGAGAAGATGAACGAACTGATGCGCAACTTCCATGAAAATTATCTGATGTCGGCGCGCGATTACGCAGAGGGCGGTTTCTATCAGGAAGCGATCGCACTGCTTGCGCAGTGTACGCAGGAGAAACCGATGCTGTATTATTACAGTGGTTTTTATAAACGCTGTATTGGAGAGGACGGCACGGCAGATTACGCGAAGGCAGAAGCAGCGTCTCCGCTGTACTGTTTCCCGAATAAGCTTGAGGACATCCGTGTACTGGAAGATGCGATCGCAGCAGGTGCGACAGCAGCAAAAGCCAATTATTATCTTGGCTGTCTGTTCTACGATAAGCTTCAGTTTGCACGCGCGTTAGAGCTGTGGGAGGCTTCTGAGAAGCAGGACGGCGAGTATCCGACACTGCTTAGAAATCTGGCGCTTGCTTATTATAATAAGTGCGCGCAGCCGCAGAAAGCAAAAGAAAAGCTGGAGAAGGCATTTGCCCTTGATACGACGGATGCAAGAGTATTCCTTGAGCTGGATCAGTTATATAAGAAGCTGAACTGCCCGCTTGAGGAGCGTATTGCAAATTATGAAAAGTATCCGGCGCTAAAGGAAGAGCGCGACGATGTGATGATCGAGTATATAACTATTCTCAATTCGCTCGGAAGGCATCAGGAGGCGTACGATACGATCATGTCCCATACCTTCCGTCCCTGGGAAGGCGCAGAGGGCAAGGTGACGACGCAGTACAAGGCAGCTCTTGTCGAGATGGCAAAGGAGAAGCTGGCAGCAGGCGATGTACAGGGAGCAAAGGAGCTTCTGGAACGGTCGCTTGTATATCCGAAGAATCTGGGAGAAGGCCGTCTGGAAGGAACGAAGGACAATAATATCTATTATTATCTCGGCTGTGTGAAAGAACTGCTTGGCGATGCAGACGGTGCAAAGGAATGTTTCCATCTGGCGTCTCTCGGTCAGGATGAGCCGGCAGGCATGATGTACTATTACGATCAGCCGGCAGATATGATTCTGTATAAAGGACTTGCTGCGCAGAAGCTCGGTGATCAGAGGGCTGCAAACGCATGTTTCTATAAGCTGATCGATTACGGTGAGAAGCATATCCGTGACAATATGCGTATCGACTACTTTGCAGTATCTCTTCCGGATTTCCTGATTTTTGAAGAGAATCTGAATCTGAAGAACGAGGCGCACTGCTATTATCTGATGGGACTTGGCAGACTGGGACTCGGAGATAAGACTGAGGCGGCAAAACAGTTCTCGGAGGTCCTGAAGCGTGATAAGAGTCATCAGAACGGAATTTTCTATGCGAAGATGGCACGCTAAAACGGATGCGAATCGTTCGCATAAATGGATTTGATGAGCAGACAGAAGAACCGGAAATAGCATGCGCAGGTATGCGTGAGGAAAGGAAACATATATGAGTTTGAGAAAAGTCGAGAGTATTACGCGGGAAGCGTTTGCGCCGTTTGGCAGTGTGATCGAGTTTTCGCCGGATTTTGACGGAATCTATGAGATCGTAGAGACGGAGGAGGTAAAACCGTGGATTCTGGCGGTGTTCCGCTATACGAATCAGACGATCCAGAGGATCGAGAACCATCCGACTTCCATGGAGACGTTTGAGCCGCTCTCCGGCGTGACGGTACTGATCGTAGCGAAGCACGATACGCCGGAAGAATATCGGGCATTCGTGCTTGACAAGCCGGTCTGCCTCAAAAAGGGCGTATGGCATCAGGTATTGTCTCTTACGCCGGAGTCATCCGTTAAGATTACGGAGAATAAGGATGTGTATTCCGAATTTTATGATCTGCCGGAAGAGATCAGCGTGCAGATCGGGTCATAAAAGCCGGTATGAGAAAGTAAAAAACAGCAGCCTGTCAGGAAGGCGTGAAATGGCTGCATATAGAGAAGAAAAAGAACGGATATGGGGTGCTGCATTTTGCGGCACCCTCGTTTTTTATGGTATCCTTTTTGCTGAATATTTGATTCCGAATAATACAAATTTTGGTTTTGATAGTGCCGTAATGTGAAAGAGGGATGCCCGAAAGAGTGATAGAATTTCATTAGAAACAGGGAATCTTCTGCATGGGAAAGGATAAAAAACAGTAGGAATACGGAAATATAACAGAATGCCGAAATGTGATAAAATAAGAAAAAACATGTTTGGAGGATGAAATGGACCGGTTGAAAAACAGTATTTTGGAAACGATGATGTGTGAAAACTTTCAGATCAGGACAAGAAATGCCGGTGTATTCCGTTTCCCTGCGGCGTATCGTTTTGAAATGCATAATCACAGGGAGATCGAGATCAACTATATCAACAGCGGCTCCTGTATTATGGGGATCAATGGAGTGCTCGTTCCGCTCAAACGGGGGGACTGTATTATCATTTATGAAGGTGTGCCGCATCAGTTTATTGTGGAGGATAAAGAAAACTGTAGGATCACACAGCTTGAGTTTGAAGTGAAAAATCAGGGCAGTCTCCGTCAGACAATGCGTTTTTTTGAAAAGCGGGAGGAATATTACAGACTATGCGGCTGTGAAAATGTCTGTGAGTATATGGAAAGTCTGTGCAGATTGTACCGCGAAGAGCGGGAGACGAAGCTGAAGGAATTGATGATGCAGCTCGGTTTCTTTCAATTGTTTTTGGAGCTATCGGAGAAGATAGGATATTTGACGCGTGCGGAAATGAAGAAAGGGAAGGCAGGACGGATCGGAGAAGTCATCCGTTATATCAATGATAACTGGGATAAGGAGATCAATATTGAGTCGCTTGCGCAGCAGTTTGAAGTCAGTTCGCGTTACATAAGAAAATGCTTCCGCGAGGAGACGGGAGTGAGCTGTCAGAAATATATCTGTACGCTGCGTATCAGTAAGGCGAAAGAGTTATTGTGGTTTACGTCGAAATCAGTGACCGATATTGCGCTTGAGACGGGATTTGGCAGCTCGCAGTATTTTTGCCGCGTGTTTTTGCAGTATACACAGATGTCACCGATGGAATACCGGAATTTGTGGAAAGGTCAGAAGGCTCAGGAGATGTGCATGACAGAAGCGGAACTTATGAAGTGAGTGAGGAGACGATTCTGTACGAATGGGAGCATTTGAGGGGAAAAAGCAGAAAGGAAATACAGAGAAAAGAAATAGATAAAAAAATAGATAAAAGAGATGCAGAAAAGGGAGGAAGGTATTATGACGAACAGAGAAAATTTTTTGTCACTGCTTCGCAGAAAGGGATATGAACGTGTGCCGGTGGAATTTGTATTATGCCCGCATTTGCAGGAGGTGTGCAAAGAAAAGCTTGGAGCAGAGAATTATGAGGAATATTTTGGATTTCCGTGGAGAAGGGTGGACGATCTGAAGCTTAAAGATCATGATGTGGAAAAGTACAGAAAATTTTACCAGACACCGCTCGCAGACGGGGCAGACATCGACATATGGGGCGTCGGACATGAAAAGTCACCGAACAGTATGCATATGACATATATGCGTCATCCGCTTGAGGATATGGAAACGCTTGAGGAGGTACAAAGTTATCCGTATCCCGATTTTGCGCATGCCGACGGCTCGCATCAGGCGGAGCAAGTGCGTAAAATCAAGGAGCGTGATCTGATCGCACTGGGAGATATGCAGATGACGATCTGGGAATGCGCGTGGTATATGCGCAGCATGGAAGAGATGTTCTGCGATATGATGGAAGGGAATGAAATCGCGGAGTTTTTGCTTGATAAGGTGACAGAGCTGTCGATGATCCGTGCAAAGGCATATGCGAACGCAGGCGTGGACGTCCTGTTTCTGGGGGACGATATTGGTATGCAGCATACGATCATGATGAGCGAGGAGCTGTACTGCGAGTGGATACAGCCGCGGCTCAAAAAGATCATTGATGAGGTAAAGAAGATCAATCCGGAAATTATTATCTTCTATCATTCCTGCGGTTTTATTGAGCCGATGATCCCGCACCTGATCGACGCAGGCGTGGACGTCTTAAATCCGATCCAGAGCGAGTGCATGGATTTTGAAGAGATCTGTCGCAAATACGGAGACAAGATTTCGTTCCACGGAACAATCGGCACACAGACAGTTATGCCGCACGGCACTCCGGAAGAAGTAAAGGAAGCGGTATGGAGGAACCTCGATATTGCAGGCGAAAAGGGCGGACTGTTCGTAGCGCCGACTCATATGCTCGAACCGGAAGTGCCGCTTGAAAACATACTGGCATACGTAGAAGCGTGCAGAACGTACAGAAAAAAATGAGTAAAAGCAGCAGGGGGGACGGATATGAAACGAAATATGAATGAGTGGCTGGAAGGGTATCTGAAAAGCTCTTTTAAGAAGCCGATGCCGCTTCTGTCTTTTCCGGGAGCAGCGCTTATCGGAAAGACGGTGGAGGAGCTTGTGAGAAGTGGGCATGAGCAGGCGCGCTGCATGAAAGCGATCGCAGATAAGTTTGACGCAGGGGCAGCATTCAGCCTGATGGATCTTTCCGTGGAGGCGGAAGCATTCGGGGCAAAGGTTATTTACAGCAGCGATGAGGTTCCGACGATGCACGGAGCGCTCCTTCATGACGAAGAGGAAGCGCAGGCACTTGCAGTTCCGCAGGTCGGAGCGGGGCGTACCGGAGAGTGTATCAAAGGAATCAAAGAGGCGAGCAGCCTGATCACAGACCGTCCGGTGATCGCAGGGATCATCGGACCGTATTCTCTGGCGGGCAGGCTTCTCGATATGACGGAGATCATGATCCTGTGCTATGAGGAGCCGGAGCTCGTAGAGATCGTGCTTGAGAAAACCACACAGTTTCTGATCGAATACGCAAAGGCTTTTAAAGAAGCCGGAGCGAACGGAATCGCTATGGCAGAACCGGCGGCAGGGCTCCTTTCGCCGTCGCTGATCGAAGAGTTTTCAAACCCGTATGTAGAGCGGATACGAAGTGCTGTGGAGGATGAGAACTTTCTATTTCTGTATCATAACTGCGGAACAGTCGTGCCACTGGCGAAGCAGATGGAGGCGCTTAACGTAAAGGCGTACAGCTTTGGAAATGCGATCGATATAGAGGAGATGCTAAAAGCGCTCCCTTCTGACCGGCTTGTAATAGGAAATATCGATCCTGCCGGAATCTTAAGGAGCGGTACGCCGCAGCGCGTCGAAGCGGAGACGGCGGCGCTGCTTGAACGATGCAGTAAATACCCGAATTTTGTACTGGCAAGCGGCTGCGATATACCGCCGCAGACGCCGATGGAAAATCTGGAAGCATTTTTCGGTACGGCGGAAAAATTTTCAAAAAAATAAAACATGGCTGCAGTACGCAATGCGGACGGGGAAGCGTACAGCAGATAAAGAACACGGACTGACAGAACAGGGAGGAAATAAGATGGCGATTTTAGAGGAAATTTCAACGTTCTTACAAAAGGGAAGAAGCAAAAACGTAAAAACACTCGTCACACAGGCGCTGGAAGAAGGAATCGATCCAAAGACGATCCTCAATGAAGGACTAATCGCCGGTATGAGTGTGATAGGCGGAAAATTTAAAAGGAACGAAGTGTTTGTGCCGGAAGTGCTCGTAGCAGCGCGCGCCATGAACGCAGGGCTTGCGATTCTTGAACCGAAGCTTGTCGAAGTCGGAAATGAACCGATCGGGCGCGTCGTGATCGGTACAGTAAAAGGCGATCTGCATGACATCGGAAAAAATCTTACTGCCATGATGCTCAAGGGAGCCGGTTTTGAAATTATTGACATGGGAGTAGACGTCAGCGCAGAAGCGTTTCTTGCCAAAGCAGAAGAGGTACACGCTGATATTATCGGAATGTCGGCGCTTCTGTCCACGACGATGCCTGCTATGAAAGAGCTCCTTGATCTTATGGAAGAAAAGGGCGTGCGCAGCCGGTACATTGTCATGATAGGCGGAGCTCCTGTGACGGATGAGTTCGCAGAAGAGATCGGCGCAGACTACTATACGCCGGATGCGGCGTCGGCGGCGGAGACAGCAAAGGCCGCTGTAGAGCGAAAGACGGCATGACAGAGGTATCTTGTATGAAAGATTCTGTTTGTATTTCAAAAGACGATGTATTCAGACAGCTTGGATGTACGACGCAAAGCAGCGCGTATGAGATGTTTGAAGAAGAATATGAAGAGATCAGTGAAACGGTAATGCGGCTTTGCAGACCGCTCATCCTGATGCAGCGGGGACTCCTTCCGGAAAAAGGAGTCCCCGTGCTTTACGTTTTTTCAACTATAGGCAAGGGGCCGGAGCAGTTTGTGACGGAATCTTTTGCACAGGGGGACTGCGTAAAGGGAATGCTTGCGGATGCGGCTGCAGATTCCGCATTATTTTCGTTGGAAGAAGAGATAAGCCGCAGGGTAAGAGAATACTGCAAAGAAAACAGTGTCGGCATCGAAAAACGTCTGGAGGCGCCGACGGACGTACCGATGGAGATTCAGAAAACGGTGTATGACGCAGTGGGAGCAGGCGCATATGGAGTTGGGATTACACAGGGCTATATGTTTGATCCGGTAAAATCATCGGCTCAGGTATTTCTGCTGACTGCGGATACAGAGCAGATGCATGAGCGCCATGACTGTGCGGCCTGTCCAAAGACAGACTGCGGTCGCCGCAGCGTACAGACAGTACGTGTAAGCGTGCATGATGCAAAGGGCAGGAAGATAACAGAATTGACAGGAAAAACGGGTGTGACGCTTCTGGAACTTCTGCAAAAAGGAGATATTTCTCTGGCAGCGCCGTGCGGCGGCCGCGGAGCCTGCGGAAAGTGTCAGGTGCAGGTGATAAAAGGAGTTGTTCCTGTTTCAAAGGCGGACCGCAGAGTGTTTGGAGAGGAGCAGCTAAAAAACGGATGGCGTCTGGCGTGCTGTCTGCCTGTAGAAATGAATCTGGAGATACTCCTGCCGCGGACAGAGGAGAATTTTGTCGTACAAAATACAGCGGCAGAGCAGAAAAACGGAAACACAGAGCTGCCTGAAACGGGAAAATCAGATAAAAAGTGCACCATAGAAAAGCAGATCGGAGAGAAAAAGGGGCAGGAAGAAGCATGGGGAATTGCCATTGATATAGGTACGACGACGATCGCCATGCAAAGAGTATCTCTTGCGACAGGCGAACTATACGATACGTGGAACGGCGTCAATCATCAGAGAATATACGGAACAGATGTTATTACACGGATGGATGCAGCGGTCAGTGGAAAAGCAGAGGAATTGCAAAAAATGATACGGAGGGATCTGGCGGACGGAATAGACGCTCTTCTGGAAAGGAGCAGGGATGTATCGCGGATGAAGGCAGCAGCGATTGCAGGCAATACAGTGATGATCCACCTGCTGCTCGGGTATGACTGTTCCGGCATGACGCGCGTGCCGTTTACTCCGTACAGTCTGCATCAGGAAGTGATCCGGCTCGACAAGCTGCTAGGCTGTCCGTTTCCATCGGTACCGGCATACGTATTTCCGGCATCGTCATCTTTTGTCGGCGGAGATATTACAGCGGGACTGTACGCCTGTGGATTCCATGAGGATGACAGAGTGCGTATGCTCATCGATCTGGGAACGAATGGCGAGATGGCGATCGGCAGCAGAAAAAAGCTTCTTACTGCATCGACAGCCGCAGGTCCTGCATTTGAAGGTGGAAAGATCACATGGGGGATGGGCAGCCTTCCGGGGGCGATACAGGGAGTAAGTATAGTAGACGGAACGCTTCACTGCCGCACGATTGCAGACGCACCTGCGCAGGGCATCTGCGGAACCGGTGTGATAGAGGCGTGCGCATCTTTGTACGAATTGTCTTGTATGGATGAAACAGGCCGCCTTGCAGATGAGTTTTTTGATAAGGGTTATCCGCTTGCGGTCGATCCGCAGGGGCAGACAATATACGTGACGCAGCAGGATATACGGGAGATACAGCTGGCAAAGGCAGCGATCCGAGCCGGAATAGAAACGCTTCTGCACCGCTTCGGAGCAAGGGCGGAGGATATAGAGGAAATATGTCTTGCCGGTGGTTTCGGGTTTGCGCTTGATTGTCAGAGGGCGATAGAAATCGGTCTGTTTCCGGGAAAATTCGCAGGCCGTATCATGGCGGCAGGAAACAGCTCGCTTGCAGGATGCGTTCGGTTCCTGAAGGAATATGCCGGAACAGATGCACTTTGCAGGGCGTCGGGAGAGGGGGAAAGAACTCTTCTCGCGAATGCACCGCAGCGGCTTATAGAGAAAATACAGGAATGTGAGCTTTCGTCAGACGCTGTATTCCAACAGTATTATATGGAAGGAATGATGTTCCAAGAGGCGTAAGCGGGCTGTCTGATAACTGCAAGTGAAAAAACAGCGCAAAACAGCGCAAAAACAGAAAAAATTCCTTGACAAGCAGATTTGCCGACCGTATAATGAAAAAGTGCGTGATTACGTGCGCGCATTTTTGTGCGCATAAACGCAGTGTTATGCAGGTGAATGCATAGATGAGCAACCGCGAGTGAGAACTCATGCAATGAAATCACAGCTTTTGCTTATACAGGCTGTGACAAAAAATCAGGAGGTGAAGAAATGCCAACATTTAATCAGTTAGTAAGAAAAGGCAGACAGACATCAGTAAAGAAATCTACTGCGCCGGCTCTCCAGAAAGGATTTAACTCCCTTCAGAAGAAGGCTACAAACACATCTTCTCCGCAGAAGAGAGGCGTTTGTACAGCAGTTAAGACAGCTACTCCGAAGAAGCCGAACTCAGCTCTTCGTAAGATCGCCAGAGTACGTCTGTCAAACGGTATCGAGGTTACAAGCTACATTCCGGGTGAAGGACACAATCTTCAGGAGCACAGCGTTGTGCTTATCCGTGGTGGTAGAGTAAAGGACCTTCCGGGTACAAGATACCATATCATCAGAGGTACACTTGATACAGCAGGTGTTGCCAAGAGACGTCAGGCACGTTCTAAATACGGTGCTAAGAGACCGAAAGACGCTAAGAAATAAAAAGTAGTTTTTTATAAGTATCACAGAACAGAACTATATTGTTTCAATGAAGTTGGAGGAATTCGTATTCACCAGTGGTTGCGGGTTAATATAGAAGTCCTTTTCGCATGAAACGCAAATGTAGAACGACACATTGTGAGTACCTATGATCTAATAAGTTGACAGGAAATATGAGCAAACGGCGAATGACGGTTGAAACGGCAAAGCCGGTTTCACTGGAGCTGGGGGCTCGATGATCCGAAATAAAAACTGCTCTTATCAGGCAAGCTTGTACGGATCGTTTTTATTTCGTATTGCTGTTCTTGTCAGGAACCATAATTAAGGAGGGAAGTAACGTGCCACGTAAAGGACATACTCAGAAAAGAGACGTAT
>CATZPU010000025.1 GCA_958422845.1 uncultured Lachnospiraceae bacterium
TATCGGCAGACACGCCCGCCTCTTTCATGGAAACGACAGGAACCTCCAGACTCTCCAGTATCATGCGCACCTCGCGCATCTTTCCTTCGTTTCCGGTCGCAAAAATAATTCTCTTTTCCATCTTTTCTCTCCTCTTTCCTTATTCCAAAAGCTCCTCCTGCGTATACGCCTTCAGGCACACATTCGTTCCGAACGACTGCTCCGTATTCTGCCAGTTTTTCCCATTGAGGCTTAAATACCCTTCTTTTCCTTCCAGCACAACGTTCTGTGTATCGGGATCACCTGCGTACTCTACTGCCGCCGGACTCATATTTTCCGGCGTCTCAAGCTTCACCGCCACTGCAAACCGCTCGCCTGCTAAAAGCGCAGGCTTATCCGCAAGATCCACCGTATAGTAACCGATATCCGCAAAGCTGCCCTGCGCCAGAAGTTCTTTTTTTGCAAAGGAAGCTTCTCCCAAAAAATCATGCACCAGCCACACTTCATATCGGGCGTTTCTTCCTGTCGCATAAAATCCGACTGCCGCAAGCGATTCATCCGCTTCGGCTGTATAGACGTTTGCAAACCAGCACGTATCGCTGCCATAGCCCTGACTGCTCTGCCAGCCGCAGTCATCTGCCTGATAAATACGGTCGTAATTATCCACAGGCTCTACCCTGCTGTATGCCGCCGCCATCACGCCGAGATTTGCATCCTCATAGGACACGTAAAAAATACCGTCCTCTCCGAAATCCTCTCCCCAACTGTTCTGGCAGATAAACGCGCCGTCTCTTGCCGGAATGTTCTTAAACAGAAAACGCGAATACGAATCATCCCATCCGAGGATCACGATATCATGATTCTGCGTCATCTTTTCCGGATAATAATAGGCAGAAGTCATTTCATTATAGTACGGCTCGTCCGTCTGCGTCTGCTCCCGACTTAGATAAAGCGACGCCTGAACTGCCCCGTACTTCATCACAGCTTCTTTTAAGCGATCCTCATCTGCCTCCTCAAAAATCCTTATCTCCTGCACATGCGCTGCCGGAGAAAGACCTTCCGGAGACTTCATATCTCCGTACGGATCGTATTCCTGCAAGACAGGCCCCTGCCAGCCGCTTAAATAAGCCATAGCCATATAATAACTGCCGCCTGCATCAGGATCGATCGTAAAAGCATTGCGGTAGACGAAATGATCCGGCGAAAACTGCATACCCTGCTGCGACAGGAGCGACAATGTGTCCTGCTGCGGCAAAAGCGACAGTGCATCCTGCGACAGAACAGGCGTTATGTCCTGCTGCGGCAGAAGCGGCAGTACATCCTGCTGCAGAACAGACACTTCAAGCGCAGATGCGGCGGCAACCGCCCAACAGTTGCTCTGGCTGTACTGGCGGCGCACCGCCGGCTTCTTTCCGTGATCTCCTGCATACCAGTAATGCGGAAGGAATCCGTTTTCTGACGGCGAGAGCAGATCTGCTGCAAAACTTACCTCTGCTGCATCAGCTCTTTCCTGCGCATCATTCGTCTCTTCTATGTGATGCCGTTCCCACTTTCCCTGATTCTGCCCTGCTGATGCGCAGCCGCCTGCCGCGATCACAAAGACCAGACCTGCACACAGCAGTCCCGCGCACAGGAGCGTACTTTTTCTGACTCTTTTTCTAATCAATGCGCATCTCCGTCTCTTCGCTTCGGCGGCTTTGGACCGAGAAACTGATAATAATACGTCTTTATCATTCCATTATATATCTTCCGGTTTTTGTCCGCTTTTTTGCCGATATATTTTTCCGCCTGATCGTACGAAGTTATTACATACTCCGACCATGAATCGAGACGTCCAAATGCCTGTCCGATCTCGCGGTAGAGAGCCGGAAGATTCTCCCTCTCCTCGATACGCTCTCCGTACGGCGGATTCGTGATGACAAATCCGTATTTCCTGGGGTGGTTCAGTTCGCTTACCGGACGCTGCTGAAAATGGATCAGATGATCCACACCTGCAAGCCTCGCATTCTCTCTCGCAGCCCGCAGTACCTCCGCATCAATATCGTACCCTTGAATATCCGTTTGCACAGAATCATCGATCATATCCTGCGCCTCCTCCACGGCGTCATACCACATTCTTTTTTCCATCAGATTCATCCACTGCTCTGAAAGGAAGGAACGGTTCATCCCCGGCGCGATATTGGCAGCCATCATTGCCGCCTCGATCGGAAACGTGCCGCTTCCGCAGAACGGATCGACAAGTATCCTGTCCTTTTTCCACGGCGTCAGCATGATGAGAGCGGCTGCCAGAGTCTCCGAAATAGGAGCTTTCGCAGTGAACTTCCTGTAGCCTCTCTTGTGCAGGGATTCCCCCGTCGTATCAAGCCCGATTACCGCCTCGTCCTTCAAAAAGGCGATACGGATCGGATAGGAAGCCCCGTCCTCAGCGAACCAATTCACATGGTACACGCCCTTTAAACGCTCCACGACAGCCTTTTTTACGATAGACTGGATATCCGACGGGCTGAACAGCCTGCTTTTTACCGAGGTCGCCTTCGCCACCCAGAACTTTGCATCTGCCGGAAGATATTCCTCCCACGCAAGCGCCTTTACCGCCTCGAACAGTTCGTCAAACGTCTCTGCATGGACAGTTCCCACTTTCAGTAAAATACGCTCCGCCGAGCGGAGAAATACATTCGCAACTGCGATCGCCTCCGCGTCTCCCAGAAACGTCACCCGTCCGTCCTCTACGCTGCTTATCTCATATCCCAGATCAAGGATCTCTCTTTTCAACACGGCTTCCAACCCAAAGTGGCACGGCGCCATCAATTCATATATTTTTCTCATACCGTCATTTCCTTTATAATCGTTCCTTCAAAATCTTTGATGCGAAATATGCCATCCTCCAAAAGTGCGTACGTCGGAGGATTGCCCTCCTTCGGAATGGATACCGAACCGGGATTCCATATCGCGATATCGCCCTTTTTCTCGGCGCGCAGTACGTGCGTATGGCCGTGCAGAAGCACATCTCCCGACTTCACAGGCGGAAGATTATCCTCGTGGTAGACATGTCCATGCGTCGCATAGATGGCATGCCCCTGTTCAAAAAGCACCATATAATCCGCAAGCACCGGAAAGGAGAGCACCATCTGGTCCACCTCTGCCTCACAGTTGCCGCGCACCGCGTATATCTCATCTTTCTTTTCATTGAGCATGCAGATGACCTCCTTCGGCGCATATTCTCTGGGGAGATCATTTCTCGGACCGTGATACAGAATATCACCGAGCAGGATCATCCGCTGTGCCCCTTCTTTTTCATATGTATCCAACAGCTTCCGGCAGTAATACGCTGATCCGTGAATATCAGATGCCACTAAAAGCTTCATATGTTCCTCCTGATCTGTTTTTTCTCTATCTTAATGCCCACCGCCCTTTTTTGTCAATCGCTAATCGCAGGAATCGCCGCAACGCGCATCATCGCAGACATTACCCCACGCGCATCGTCGCAGACATCATCTTACGCGCATTGCTGCAGACAGCGCCTCGCGCGCTTACCAGACGTCCGTTTTGCGGTATGCGCGAAATCCTCCGACCACACTCTTTGTCCGGTAGCCTTTTCGCTCCAGCTCACGCGCCACCGCCATGCTGAGCGCGCCGCGTTCACAGTACAGGATCAGCGTACGCGTTTTCCATCTGACGGGTTCCCCGAAAAATCTGCCCTGTGGAATATTTACCGCCCCTTCCACATGATCCTTCGCATATTCCCGCGGTGAACGCAGATCTATGATCACAGAGCCTTCATCCGATACATACCGATCAAGCTCTCTTGCAGAAATCGTCTCCATCTTTCATACTGCACAGCCGTTCGTTCTATTTCCGGCTGTGATACTCCTTTTTCTTTATCATATGCAAATACAGAAAAAAGGGATGCCGAAACATCCCTTTCCCCTCATACCGTCGCTGTGCCTCTCTTAATACTCGGACTCGCAGTCGTATTCGCTTGTGGAGCTGTTCTTAGAGCTGTTTTTGGAACTATTCTTTGAACTGTTTCTGGAGCTGTTCTCTGTGGTGTTGGACGTTCTGTTGTAATCGCAGTTTCTTACATTCCCCGCCTCATTGCCTGCATTATTTTTTGCACTATTCTTCATATTATTTGTGTTGTTTGCATTATTTGCGTTCTTAGCCATGATAAATAGCCTCCTGTTTCTTCTTTCTTTTTGTTTGTTACAGTCTTAGTATTCCTGCTTTTTGTTAAAATATGTGTTGCTTTTTTCTGGAAATTATATTATAATCACAACTGTAAAAAGAATTACTTTTCAGACAATTTTTTTTACAAACCCCTTATTAATTATTTATACTCCCCTCGAAACAGCCGGTAGCTCCCCTACCGGCTGTTTCATTGTTTTTGGGCGGTTTTTCCGCTTTTCAGACTGCAAAAAAACAGGTGCAAAAATATATTTTCTATATCTTTGCACCTGTTTTTATTACTTCAGCAGGAACTGTTTCTCAACAGATCACATCTCTTTTATTTAATTGCTTTTGTATATGAAATCATGCAGCTTTTCAAGCGTCGGCTCCCAATCCGGTACGAGCATACCCTGACCGTTTACGTCGATGATACTGTACATATTGTCGTACGGTATACGATCCATCTCAAACTTGTAATTGAGCATTTCCGGAAGTTCAGGGATCATCGCCCAGATCTCACTCTCAGGAATATTCATTGTCACATGCTCAAGGATCGCTTTCATCTTCTCCGTCATCTGCGCTACGCTCATCTGCTTCACTTCCGCGATAAGCTGCTGGATCAGATAACGCTGACGCTCCGTTCTCTCATAGTCAGAATTTCCGACGAAACGGTTACGTGTAAACGCTACAGCCTGAATACCGTCGCAGCGAATGAATCCGCCCTCTGCCGGAATCTGGTGATCCCAGCCATCCTCACCTTCGATCAGTGTACACATATCGAGAATGTATCCGTTTGCGACCTCAGCTTCCTTTGCGCTGATCTCAAGCGATACGCCGCCGATAATGTCAATAATGTCGATCAGGTCAAAGAAGTCTACGGCTGCGTAACGGTCTACTTTTATATTGTAAGTGTTCGTAACAGTCTCGCACAGAAGCGGGCCTGCGCCATACGCGTATGCGTAATTCAGCTTCTGGTATCCGACCTCCGGTATATCCACGTAAGTATCACGCATCAGAGATACTACAGACACTCTGTTATCCTTCTTATTTATAGATACAAGCATCATACTGTCAGAGTTTCCGTTCCATGATTTATCGCGGCGGTCAAGTCCGACAAGAAGCACATTGTAAATATCATCGTCTGATACGGCTTCCTGATCTGCAAGACTGCTGATCTGATCGTGAATACTCTTCAGTACGTCATCTGATACCTTCTCGCCCTTCAGTCCGTCGTCCTCAGCTGTCTCAGCCTCCGCTATTTCCTCTAAAGCCGCCTCCGGCAGCGTCTCAAGCACCTTTACCTCATCGTCAGCCACGTAGTTGAAATTGCTGTACATATCATGTCCCAGCTTATAGATCAGCCCGCCGCTGATAAATACAATACCGAGCACAATACAAAAACTGATGGCAAATACCTTCTTTGTATTCATGCCTGTTTTCTTTTTCTGGTTTTCATTTTCATAGCCATCCCGTCTTGTGGGACGGTCATCCCTGTTCCTTGGCATCTGAAGCTCCCTCCTGATCTGTGCCTCTTTCTGCATTCACATACGCAAAAGCAAAAAATTTTTATTAGATAACAAAAAAAGACTCTTTCGATCTCTCGAAAGAGTCCATGCGGAAGATGGGACTTGAACCCACACGAGCGCATTGCTCACAAGATCCTTAGTCTTGCTCGTCTGCCAATTCCGACACTTCCGCGAACAATTGGAATTATAGCAAAAGGTATTGTTCTTGTCAACACTATTTTTAAAATTTTTTAAAAAAATTTTTTAGAAGGTTTTTTCAGTCTTCCAGCACCTTATTTTGCAGGAAGCACTCCAATAAGTAAGAAGGGTTTTCATAATACATACTGCTGTTGTAGTCGTCGATTTTTTCACTGATGAAAGAATGGTACACGCTCCACAGCGCATCTATCATTTCCATATGCTTTTCTTTTGCCGCATCCCGAATCAGCCTTTTATAGACCTTCCCGATGTCCCAGTGCGACGGTATCGCATACCGGCAGTCCCCTACATTATCAAATTCGCCCGTCCGGATCGCCGCCTCCTCTATAAAATCGTCGCTGACACGATCTATGTTATCGCTGTGATAGACGTCTGCCAAGTCGTATATCTTTGCGATCCGCTCTTTTCCCAGAGCATCCACAACGTCTTTTCGCGTGTTCTTTGTCCTGCGTGCGATATAATCGATCAGACTGCATGTAAAAAACAGGTCATTCTCCTTCTGCGGCTCTCTCCCGATAGATTCCTGCATCACTTCACCTCCTCACAGCCCCGATCACAATATCATAATCATGTTTTTTCCCGCTTCTGCAATCTATAATAAAATCCAGCCAATCATCGGTCATATCTTTAAAATCCTTCGTATTTCGTCCAATACGTATTTCAGGACACTCCACAGGCATATAACCGCCATGGTATACCGTCATATTTGCCATAACACGCCTCTTTTCATATAGTAGATTTCGCGCTTGTGTTCCTATTATACCTTATTTTCTATTTAATGGAAACTCCCTGCCGACGAAACTCTGTTATTTTCTAATTTTAAGTTACTGTCTACTCCGTTCACAGCAACATTCGCAAATCCATTTAAAATTCACTTTTTTTAATTTTTTTCAAAAAGTAGTTGACATTTCCGTTTCTATATAGTATTATAACGTTCGTGAGTTGCGAAACTACTTCGCGGAGATGGCGGAATAGGCAGACGCGCAGGCTTCAGGTGCCTGTGGTAGCAATATCGTGAGGGTTCAAGTCCCTTTCTCCGCACTCATTATCCTGTATCATATGATGCAGGATTTTTTTGTGTCATGGAAAGACCTTGTCACGCACTATCTGATTGCAAAAAGTATCCCCAGCTCTCCGCTGGGGATACTCATACAAAACACAATATTTAACTAAACTCATGTTCCGGCATGCCATTATTTAAAAACACTGTACGATCACAGCCGCAAAACCATCACCTCCATGGCTGCTTTGAATCTTTATTCTTCTTTGCCATGGTCACTATATCATTTTCTGCGCAGCTTGTTTCAAACTGTCCCTTAAGCTCAAGGAAATGTCTTTTTATCTTCCGATCTTCAGCACGCGAATCACCTGCTCGACGCTATCTGCCAGATTCTCACGCGCATTTTCCGGCCTCATCGCTTCTTCCAGTGTACAGACGCTGCGCAGGATCGGAAAGAATGCGTCGATTCCGTTTCTACAGCACTGTGACGCTTCCTTTGTGACGCTTCCCGCAAACGCCAGTACAGGAATGCCATACTTTTTTGCAAGAGCGGCCACTCCGGCAGGCGCCTTTCCCATTGCCGTCTGTCCGTCGAGACGCCCTTCTCCCGTAATGACGAGGTCTGCATTTCTGATATGCTTTTCAAGCCCTGTCTCTTCAAGCACGATACGGACGCCTGATTCGAGCGCCGCGTTTGTAAATGTCAGAAACGCAAATCCCATACCGCCTGCCGCGCCCGCGCCTAAATGGTTCGGATCTGCCTTTACAAAGCTGCGCTTTGCAATTTCCGCATACCGCAAAAGCCAGCCGTCCATATCCGCGATCATCTCCGGCGTCGCCCCCTTCTGCGGTCCGAATACGGCGCTGCATCCGTTTTCGCCGCAAAGCGGATTCATCACGTCGCACGCAATGCGAAATTCACATTCCCGAAGTTCCGGCATTACTCTGTCTGCCGTAATCGTACAGATTTCCTTTAATCCCTTTGCGCCAAACGGCACCTGTTTTCCATTCCTGTCAAGGATTCCGTAGCCTAGCGCCTGAAGCATACCGATTCCACCGTCATTCGTCGCGCTTCCGCCGATCCCGACAACAAAACGGCGGCATCCTTTTTTGACCGCATCACGGATAACCTCTCCGACGCCGTACGTCGTCGTATGGAGCGGATTTTTTTCTTCAGCGGATACGTGTGTGATCCCTGCTGCGCCTGCCATCTCTATAACAGCCGTTTTCGTTTTCTCAATCATACCGTACCCGCATTCCACGCTCCTTCCATGAGGTCCCGTCACACGCACGTTCTGCATCTCGCCATGCATACCGCGCACCAAAGCCTCTGCCGTTCCTTCGCCTCCGTCCGCGAGTGGACATACCGTCACCTGCGCCCCCGCATCGGCGCGCCTGATTCCCTCGGCTGCCGCATTTCCCGCCTCCATTGAACTAAGGCTTCCTTTAAAAGAATCCAGCGCTACAACTGCTTTCATTTTTCCTCCTTCGTCCGTACGCACAAAAAGAGACTGCACGCATTCGCGGCAGTCCCCTGATATTTCTAACTATATATAATTAAGCAAGCTTTGTCTTTGCAAGCTCTACAAGTGAAGCAAATCCTGCTGCATCGTTCACTGCCATATCAGCCAGAACTTTTCTGTTCAGCTCTACGCCTGCCAGTTTCAGACCATACATAAATTTGCTGTAGGAAAGTCCGTTCAGACGAGCACCCGCATTGATACGTGCGATCCAGAGCTGTCTGTACTGACGCTTTCTCTGCTTACGTCCTGCATATGCGCTTGTCAGTGCGCGCATAACGGACTGCTTTGCGATTCTGTACTGTTTGGAGCGTGCTCCTCTGTATCCCTTAGCCAGCTTTAATACTCTGTTATGTTTTTTTCTAGCGTTCATTCCGCCTTTAATTCTTGCCATGTCTTATCTCCTCCTTCGCCTGATCTTATAAGTACGGTAAAATCTTCTTCATGTTCTGAGCGTTTGTAGCATCTGTGATAGCTGCCTGTCTCAGATTTCTCTTTCTCTTGGTGGACTTCTTTGTTAAGATATGGCTCTTATAAGCTTTACTTCTCTTTAATAATCCTGTACCTGTTTTTTTGAAACGTTTTGCAGCTGCTCTGCTGGTCTTCATTTTTGGCATCTTAATATTCCTCCTTATATTTAAATATGTGAACTAACGTTTTTCCGACAGGAAAAGTGTCAGGCTCCTGCCCTCCTGCTTAATCGGCTTGTCGATGACAGCGACGTCCGCCATCTCCTTTGCGAACTCCTCAAGGATGTAGCGATGCGCCTGCATATGCGCCATCTCACGTCCGCGGAACCGCAGGGTGACTTTTACCTTATTTCCCTTTGCGATGAACTTCTTTGCGTTGTTCATCTTCGTATTCAGGTCGTTTACATCAATATTCGGTGACAACCGTACCTCTTTGATCTCAACTGTTTTCTGTTTCTTTCTGGCTTCTTTTTCTTTACGCGCCAGTTCATAACGATACTTTCCGTAATCGATAATCTTACATACTGGCGGTTTTGCCGTCGGAGCGATTTTCACAAGATCAAGCTCTGCTTCCCTCGCAAGCTTAAGCGCGTCTTTTGACGACATAATTCCGAGCTGATCGCCGTTTTCGCCGATTACGCGGACTTCACGGTCCCTGATTTGTTCGTTAATCATTAATTCGCTAATGGTACTGCACCTCCACACATTGATATAAAAATAAGAGTGGACA
>CATZPU010000026.1 GCA_958422845.1 uncultured Lachnospiraceae bacterium
CGTGCGCACAGATCTTGCTGCAGCGTCCGCAGCCGATACAATCCTCTGTCTTTACATACGGTTTTCCGGCGCTGTGCATTTCCATCTTTCCGGCTCTGGAGCCGCAGCCCATACCGATATTTTTCAGCGCGCCGCCGAAACCTGTCATCTCATGCCCTTTAAAATGTGACAGTGAAATAAAAATATCCGCATCCATCACAGCACGCCCGATCTTTGCTTCCTTTACGTACTCGCCGCCTTCAACCGGAACCCATACGTCGTCTGATCCCTTAAGCCCGTCTGCGATCAGCACATGACAGCCTGTCGCATACGGCACGAATCCGTTTCCGTAAGCAGAATCAATATGGTCGAGCGCATTCTTCCTGCCACCCACGTACAGCGTATTGCAGTCTGTCAGGAATGGTTTTCCGCCAAGTTCTTTTACTACATCGGCAACAGCCTTTGCATAATTCGGACGAAGGAACGCCAGATTGCCCGGTTCCCCGAAATGCAGCTTGATCGCCACGTACTGATCCTTGAAATCAATATCGCCGATTCCCGCTTTCTTGATCAGCCTTTGCAGCTTGTCCAGAAGATTGTCTCCCATCTTCGCACGCATGTCCGTGAAATACACCTTTGATTTACTCATGTTCTTTACCTCCCTGTATTATCAATTCTTTACCGAATCCAAAATATCTGCTTTGCTTTAAGCAGCGCGGCGTCCTCTTCCTGATGCGTCACAACAAGTAGCGTCCTGTCCCCGCGATACTTTAAAATCGTCTGTACCGCGTTTTTCTTCGTCTCTTCATCGAGCCCCGCAAACGGCTCGTCCATGACAAGCAGCTCAGACGGTGATGCAAGCGCCCTTGCGATTGATACACGCCTGCGCATCCCTCCGCTCAGTTCGCACACAGGTCTGTACCACGCTTCTTTTTCTAAAAGCTCAGAAAGCAGCTCTCTTATAGCGGACTGCTCCGGTTGACCATCCCTGCCCGCAAGCTCCACATTTTTCCATGCGTCTGCAAACTCAAACAGGCGGTCCTCCTGAAAAACTGCGCCGATCTGCACGGCAGCTTTTGATTTCTCTTTGCATCTGCCATTTTTGCGCACTGTTTTATCAGGAGCTCCCTCTGCGAAACGTAATACCTGACCGAAATCCGGCTGCTCCAGTCCCATCAGAATACGCAGCAGCGTCGTCTTGCCGATGCCGGAAGCGCCCATCAGACAGTATACGCTTCCGCACTCAAGCCGCGCATTAAAGTCATTCAGCACCTTTCTGCCTCCGTATGCTTTTGAGATATGCTCAAGACAAATCGCCATGTGATGCTCCTTCCTGCCGCGCACCTTCTGTCCCATCTGCATCATTCAGGTATGCCGCACACCTTTTGTTCCAACCGCAGCATTCATGTATGCTGCACACGTCGTTTTCTGCAGCTCATCTGCTTCTCTGTCTCCGTACATCGAGCAGGGAGAACAGACGGAGAAACAAAAACTCAAATAACCGGCTTGCCAGTATGACTACGAGCGTCCACGCAAACAGCTCTGCCGTACTTAAGTATATCTTTGCCATATACAGCTTTTCTCCGATCGACAGATCTGGAACTCCTATCACCTCAGCCGCGATACCTGATTTCCACGCCATCGCAAAAGCCGTTCTGCTCCCTGCCAACAGATATGGAAATAATGCGGGCCAGTATATGTAACAAAAACGTTTTCCTGCTCCCATCCGGTATACCTGCGCCATCTCCAAAAGCGATCGGTCGGCAGCTGCCATACCCTGAACCGTATTCCGGTAAATGACCGGAAGGACGACGAGAAAACTGATCAGTACAGACAGATTCTCAGAGCCGATCCAGATCAGCGCGAGAATAATGAACGAAGCGACCGGAACGGACTGCAAAAATCCAATGGCAGGCTCCAGAAATTCTCCGAATATCCGGCATTTTCCTGCTATGATCCCGACAAACACCCCTGCCGCAAACGCAGCCAGAAAGCCTGCGCATATCTTTAAGGAAGAGTATGCGATCGTCAGCCAGAACTTTGCATCTCCTGCCTGTTCCATGAGCGCACGGCAGACATCGACAGGTCCGACAAACAAAAGCGCCCTGTCAAACTGCCATGCCGCAAGCTGCCAGAGAAGCAGCCATATTCCTGCTATGATAATCGTTCTTACGCTCTTTCTCATACGATGCCTGCTTTCCCATATTGCCTGTGCTTTTACACTCTGTCTGATTTTTCGTACCGCCTGATGCTTTTGCACCTGATCGCTTTCCCACGACGTCTGCTTTCCCGTATGCCTGATTTTTTGCACACCGCCGATTTCTCGTACCGCCTGACGCTTTTGCACCTGATCGATTTCCCATGACGTCTGCTTTCCTGTATGCCTGCGCTTTCGCACGCCGCCGATTTCTCGTACCGCCTGACACTTTTGCACCTGACTGATTTTCCGCCCTGCGGTTTACTCTTCCTTGGCGATATAGTAGAAAGCCTCGTCCGGAAGCGCGCCGCCTACAGATTTCGGTTCCATCTCATACAACGCCTCAAGATAGCCTCCGAGCTTCTCCTGCATCTCTTCTCCGTCAATGTACGTGATATTGCACATCGGGATCGCTTTCTGTGCGATCGGCGCTTTTGCCACAATGCCAAGCTCCTCGATCAGCGCAGCCGCTTCCTCCGGATGCTCATTCGTATACGCCGTGGAATGCTCGTGATCCTCCAAAAATCCGGCGACTGCTTCCTCGTTTTCCTCAAGAAATTCCGTGCGGACCACCGTCACTCCGGTCACCAGAGCGCTGCCGCCCTCTTCCTGCAGCGCATCCCACTCTTTTGTGAGGTCGAGAGCGATCCTGATCTTTTCATTCTGCGCCTGAGCCACCGTCACAAACGGCTGCGGCAGCAGACCGACAGCGTTTTCGTCCTCTGACAATACGGAAACGACCTCTGTAGGCTCTGCCTTGTACTCCAGTTTCACGTCCTCCGTCGTCAGACCGTGTTCGGCAAGCAGATACTGTATCACAAAGTCCGGCGTCGTCCCTTTTCCTGTCAGATATACCGTCTTTCCTTTCAGATCCTCTACTGAGGCGATCGTATCGCCAGTCTCTGCTACATACAAAACGCCGAGCGTATTGATGTCGATCACTTTTATGCCGCCCTCTGTCTTATTGTAAAGCACACTTGCCGCATTTGCCGGAATCAGGGCAATATCCACTTTTTTACTTAACAGCTCCGCCATCAGCTCGTCAGCCGCCGTCACCATAACCTTTTCATAGGAGTTGTGCTCCTCATACTCCGAAGACTCTGCGCCAAGCGATGCGATCCCCATGGAGGTCGGTCCTTTCAGACCGCCGACTCTTACCGCATCCTGCGCTGATGCCGCCATGCCCGATGCCGCCAGACCGGCAAGCAGCAGAAGCGGTACTGTGAGATACTTTTTCTTCATACTGTCATCTCTCTTCCTGTGCAGTTATCTGCACACTGCTGCATTTGACGATGACATACGGATAACTATACAGACAGCCGCCCGTATGTCAGAGCATTTTTCTACGCTTCAAGCAGGAATGCAAGATAGCCTTTTTTCGCCTCGTATACGTCTGCCTTGCTCGTTACCTCCATCGGAGCGTGCATATTCAGCACTGCAACTCCGCTGTCGATGACTTCCATACCGTACAGTGCGGATATGTAAGCGATCGTTCCGCCGCCGCCGACGTCTACCTTTCCAAGCTCTGCCGTCTGGAACGCTACCTCATGCTTCTCAAGCAGTGCGCGGATCGCTGCAAAATACTCGGCATTGGCGTCGTTGCTTCCGCTCTTTCCGCGTGCGCCCGTATACTTGTTGAATACGAGTCCTTTTCCGAAGTATGCGCTGTTCTTCTTTTCAAAGAAAGATGCATACAGCGGATCGTACGCGGCGCTTACGTCAGAAGAAAGCATACGGCAGCGGCTTAAGCATCGGCGCAGCTCAAGCTCGCTGTACTCTCCGAGGCAGTTCATCAGCTCTGCGACTGTATTTTCAAAGAAACGTGACTGCATTCCCGTTGCGCCGACGCTTCCGATCTCTTCCTTATCTACGAGCAGGCAGCAGCACGTATAATCCTGCGTATCAACTGCAAGCTGTGCTTCCAGTGACGTATATGCGCATACGCGGTCATCCTGTCCGTATGCCATGATCATACTTCTGTCAAGACCGCAGTCTCTTGCTTTTGCCGCCGGAACGATCTCAAGCTCTGCGGAAAGGAAATCGTCCTCTTCAATATCGTACTGCTCTTTGAGAATAGCAAGGATATTTGCTTTTACAGCATCTTTTTCTTTCTTTTCTGCATCCTCTTCCTCAGATACGAGCGGACGGCTTCCGATCAGAATATCAAGATCCTCTCCTTCGATCACGACGCGCGCTTTTTTCTCAAGCTGGTCGCCTGCCAGATGGATCAGAAGATCAGATACGAAAACTACAGGATCGCTGTCTTTTTCTCCGATACAGATATCGACAGTCGTTCCGTCCTTCTTTGCCACGATACCGTGGATCGCGAGCGGCACTGTTACCCACTGATATTTCTTTACGCCGCCGTAATAATGTGTATCGAGGTAAGCAAGCTCTGTGTCCTCATATAACGGCTTCTGCTTCAGGTCGAGACGCGGTGAATCAATATGTGCGCCGAGAATTCTCATTCCCTCCTTAAGCGGATTTCTTCCGATGTGGAACAGCGCAATTGCCTTTTCCATAAAAGAAGCGTATACCTTATCTCCGGCTTCAAGCTTTTTGCCGGACTTGATCACCTCATTCAGATCCTCATAGCCATGCTCCTTTGCAATGCGCACCGTCTCCCTCACACACTCGCGCTCCGTCTTACCTGCGTCAAGAAACGCGCGGTAACGAACAGAAAGCTCTTCCAGCTCCTTTAACTGTTCCGGTGAATATGATTTCCACACATTTTCCTGTTTCATGATAAATTCCTCCTGCTTTTCTAAACTTTAGTATCTTCATTTATTTTTTAATTATATCCGTACCCTTATAGCTGCGGCTGTATCTGCCTGAGTTCTTTAAAAAACCGTACCGTAAACGGAATGCAGATAAAAAATGAGATCACATCCGCAAGCGGCTGTGCTATTTCCACACCGTCCATTCCGAAAAACCGCGGCAGGATCAGCACGAGCGGCAAAAATACGTAGCCCTGTCTCGCTGATGCGAGCAGTGTCGCACTCTTTGATTTCCCGATCGTCTGAAATGTCATATTGCAGCATGTCGCAAGCGGCAGAAACGGCATCGCTATACATTGCAGCCGCATTGCCTGCGTCCCTGTGCGCACGACCGCCGGATCGCTGTCAATAAACATCTGAAGCACCTGCGGCGCCGCCAGAAAACCGATCGCGCCGAATATAACCATGAAAAAAGTCGCCGTCCGCGTCATAAAAAGAAAGGCCTTTTTTACACGGTCGTATTTTTTTGCTCCGTAGTTATACCCTGCCACCGGCTGATAGCCCTGTCCGAAGCCGATCACTACAGAAAAGACGAGCATAAAAACCTTGGAAACGATCGCCATCGCAGACACTGCAAAGTCTCCGTAGACTGCCGCCTGCTTATTCAGCGCGATCATCGCCACACTGGCAAGTCCCTGACGGAAAAACGAGGGCATTCCGTACGATGCAATCTGCCCATACCGTCTCCATGTGCGCGCGGCGCCTCGCAGATTCAGCTTCGCGATCGTCCTGCCGCTTGCAAACATATAGAGAAGGATACAAAAACTCGTCATCTGGCTGAGCGCCGTCGCCACCGCCGCACCCGCGATTCCCATATGAAAGACAAAGATAAACAGCGGATCGAGAAACATATTCAAAATGCCTCCGAACGCGATTCCGACCATTGCGAACCGCGCTTTTCCCTCCGCGCACAGCATCTTATTGAGCGTCAGAGAAGTGATCAGAAACGGCGCTGCGTACAGAATATACTGCGCATACTCCATCGCATACGGACGGATCGTTTCGGTCGCCCCAAGCAGCGTAATCAGCGGATCGAGAAAGATCAGTCCGCACGCCGCAATAAGCACGCCGATCACAAGTGCAAAGTAAAATGCACTCGCCGCCACTTCTGACGCAAGGCTCTCCTTTTTTTCACCAAGCAGTCTCGACATCCAGCTTCCGGCTCCCATACCGATCAGAAAGCCCGAAGACTGGATAATTCCCATCAGAGACATCACGATACCGACCGCGCCGGATGCGCTCGTGCCAAGCTGCGATACGAAATACGTATCTGCCGTATTATAAACTGCCGTCACCATCATGCTGATGATCGTCGGAACGGCAAGCGAGAGGATCAGTCGGGAAACCGGCTGTTCCGTCATTTTTTTGTACTGGGCGTCCTTTAGCTCCATACGTCCACCTCTGTTCTTACCAGACAGTTCTTTTAGCAGATTTCCGCGCCTGAAGGCATCTTCTTCTCCGGCACCATCACAGCCAGCTCGCCGTTCTCATCCTCTGCACACAGGATCATTCCCTCTGAAAGAATACCTGCAAGCTTCGCCGGTTTGAGATTTACAAGTACCATGACCTTTTTGCCGACCATCTCTTCTGCCGAATAATGAGCTTTGATGCCGGATACGATCTGGCGCACCTGACTGCCGATCTTTACCTGCGAGCACAGAAGCTTTCTTGACTTTTTCACTTCCTCACACGCAATGATCTCGCCTACCTGAAACTGCATTTTTTCAAAATCATCAAACGTGATCTCTGCCTTCGGCTCAATATCGATCACGCTCTCGTCTGCCGCTTCGCCCTCTGCGGCTTCCGTCTTGTCCGCACTTTCTTCTGCGCCTGCATTTGCCTTCTCAAGCGCTGCAAGCTGCGCTTTCTGAAGCTCCTCCGCTTTTACAAGGATCTCTTTGATGTCAAGACGGGCAAACAGGATCTCCGGCTTCTCCGTTACCTTTGTGCCGGACTCGTACAGTCCGTACTGATCCATCTGCTCAAGACCGCGCTTCTTCGCGTTAAGCTGCGCGAGGATCTTTGCCGATGTCTCCGGCATAAAGGATTCCAGAAGCTCCGCTCCGATGCTGATACACTCTGTCAGATTGTAGAGCACCGTTGCCAGACGATCCTGCTTCGTTTCATCCTTTGCAAGCGCCCACGGCATCGTCTCGTCAATATATTTATTGCAGCGCTTAAACAGTGTAAATATCTCGCTGATCGCATCTGCCACACGCAGATCGTCCATCTTCTTCGCTGCATTGACTGGAACTGCAAGAGCAACCGCTTTCAGTTCCTCGTCTACCGGCTCCGCTGCGCCGCGGTTCTCTACCACGCCGCCAAAATATTTATTTGTCATGGAGATCGTACGGTTCACGAGGTTGCCGAGCGTATTGGCAAGATCGGAGTTCAGACGCTCTACCATCAGCTCCCATGTGATCACGCCGTCGTTCTCAAACGGCATCTCGTGCAGAACAAAGTAGCGCACGGCATCTACTCCGAAAATATCAGCCAGATCATCGGCGTACAGCACGTTGCCCTTTGACTTGCTCATTTTGCCCTCGCCCTGCAAAAGCCACGGATGTCCGAAAATCTGTTTCGGAAGCGGCAGATCGAGCGCCATCAAAAAGATCGGCCAGTAAATGGTATGGAAACGGATAATATCTTTTCCGATCAGATGCAGGTCTGCCGGCCAGTCCTTCTTAAACTGCTCCGTGCTGTCTCCGTCGCAGTCATAGCCGATGCCTGTGATATAGTTTGTCAGCGCGTCGAGCCATACGTACGTCACATGCTTCGGGTCAAACGATACCGGAATGCCCCACTTAAATGACGTTCTCGAAACGCACAGATCCTGCAATCCCGGAAGCAGGAAGTTGTTCATCATCTCGTTTTTACGTGATACCGGCTGAATAAATTCCGGATGTGTATTGATATGCTCGATCAGGCGGTCTGCGTACTTGCTCATGCGGAAGAAATATGCTTCCTCGCTCGCCGGCTTTACCTCGCGGCCGCAGTCCGGACATTTGCCGTCTACAAGCTGGGACTCTGTCCAGAACGATTCGCACGGCGTACAGTAAAGTCCCTCATAAGAACCTTTATAAATATCGCCCTGATCGTACAGCTTCTTGAATATCTTCTGCACCTGCTTCTCATGCTCTTCATCTGTCGTGCGGATAAATTTGTCATACGACGTTCCCATCATATCCCATATACGTTTGATCTCGCCTGCGACGTTGTCCACATACTCCTTCGGCGTGATGCCGGCTTCCGCCGCCTTCAGCTCGATCTTCTGACCGTGCTCATCCGTACCTGTCTGGAAAAATACATCGTATCCCTGTGCGCGCTTAAATCTTGCGATACTGTCCGCAAGGATCGCCTCATACGTATTGCCGATGTGCGGCTTACCAGACGTATAGGCGATCGCAGTCGTCATATAATACTTTGGTTTGCTCATATTGTTTTCCTCCTAATCTTTCCTATGACATAAAAAAACGCCCGCTCTTCCAATATTCAGAAGACGAGCCTGCCCGTGTTACCACTTCTTTTCATCTGTACCTCACAGCACAGACCTTAACGAGTACTGAAAACTCTCTGTCAATACTCTGCCGCTGTAACAGGCGGACCTGTCGCAGCCTGACGGCATCCCTGCCTCTTAGCTGCACTCCTCAAAAGCCATCTTCCGCATACGCTTATGCATCCCCTCTCAGCGCCGGAGAATTCTCTGTAGCATTCCTGTATACGTACTCTCTTTTTCATCGGATTTTTCTACTTTCTAAATTATCATACCATAGATTTTCTGTCAAGACGCCGCGCCTTTGACGGAGCAAATTTTCGCGGCTCTTTTTCCGTGTTCCCCTGCATAGACTGTCTTAAAGAGTACATACGGGAGTCCTGATATGCGTTCTTCCCTCTCAAAATTAAAAGCCCGTTTTTCGGGGAGGCTGTCTTTTGCCGTCCTCATTCTGTGCGCCGCACTGCTTTTTCTTATTCTGCGGCTTTTCCTGAAAGCTCCGCCTGAATTTCTGCTTTCACAAGACGAAAAATTTGAACGCTTCACAGAAGAGATCTTCCGAAGTGAGATGAGCGGCAGCACCCTGAACCTCCACTATACGATCGCCGAACCTGAGTCCTTCAAAATCAAAACGACTGAGGTATCTCTCGGAAATGCAAGTCTTGCCGCACGTAAAAATGCTGCGGCGGCAGCAGAAAATTATCTGAATACATTAAAATCCTTCGATTACGAAAAGCTCTCCGATAAGCACAGGCTTACGTATGAGATCTTCCGCAATCATCTGGAGACGGAGCTTGCAGGCAGCAGCTATCTCCTGTATGACGAGCCCTTA
>CATZPU010000027.1 GCA_958422845.1 uncultured Lachnospiraceae bacterium
TATCTTATCACAGTGATAAAGTATACTTTTTGCCTGTATGATCTGTTCCTCTCCCACCTCTTCAAACGGCTGCTGCGATATAACGCGGCATGCAAGAAATTTTGCCACCGCATAATCCACATCATTTTCATGCAGGACTCCGGCGGCAAACGGTATCCCCAGCCTTTGAAGCCTGCGATAGACGGGTATTCCACGCCCGTTTCCCCCGATTACAAATACCTGCGGTTCTCCGCTTGGACGCTCCATCTCAAGGCAGCCGAAATCGGCATTATAGCTTCCGCTCGTAATGCCGTACAGACTGTGTATATATTCGTTCGTAAAGATCTCTTCGGGAGGTCCGAAACGCTCAATCTGATCGCCGTGAACGCATACCACAATATCCGAGATCTTCTGCGCCAGATCAAGCTCATGCAGCGACATGATAACTGCCAGATTTTTCTCAAGCACCATATCCTTCAGAATACTGAGAAGCTCCAGCTTATGCCGGATGTCAAGAAACGAGGTCGGCTCATCGAGTACGATCACCTCCGGCTCCTGACAGATCGCCCGCGCTAAAAGCACCCTCTGTCGCTGCCCGTCGCTGATCGCTGTAAAATCCCTGTCCCGAAGATCGGCCGCATGTACGAGCTCCATCGCACTGTGTACTTTTCTGCGGTCCTCCTGACTTAAAATGCCGAGTCTGCCCGTATACGGATACCTCCCTGTCGCGACAATATCCTCGCATGTCATCAGCTCTGTACGAAGCCTCTCTGTCATCACGACCGCGAGCTTACGCGCCACCTCTGTGCCTGACATCTTATGCATCAGTTCACGATCCAGATAGACGGCGCCGCCGACAAGAGAAAGCTGCTTCGTGATGCTTTTTAATATCGTTGACTTTCCTGCTCCGTTCGGCCCGATCAGCGTCAGTATCTGCCCGCGCTTTAATCGTATTTCAATATCTTTTATCAGCGGCTTCCCGTCGTAGCCGACTGTCATTTTATCTGTGTATACAAAATACTCTTCCATTTTACACCTGCCTCTGTCTGCGGATCATGATCCAGATCACCACCGGAGCTCCGAATACTGCCGTAACGGAGCTGATACTAAGCTCTGTCGGCGCAAATACCGTTCTGGCAATAAGATCGCAGAAAAGACAGAATACTGCTCCGCCAAGGAAACATGCCGGAAGTACCAGAATCGGCTTTGAAGTCCCAAGCAGATTTTTCGCCAGATGCGGTACGGCAATGCCTACAAAAGAGATCGGCCCCGCAAACGCCGTCACACAGGCTGATAAGATGCTTGAGAGAAGAATGAGCGCCGCACGAAAGAGCCTGATATTCACTCCCATATTCTGCGCATAGACCTCTCCGAGCTGATACGCGCCGATCGGCTTTGACATCAGAAACGTAATGATGAGAGCGATACTTATAATGCCTGACATGACTCCTACATTTTCCCATGACATACCGGAAAAGCTGCCCATCGACCAGTTATGCAGATTCACAATATTGCTGTCGTCCGCAAATGTGATCACAAAATCTGTGATTGCAGAACAGATATATCCGATCATAATGCCGCTGATCACAAGGATCGACATTCTTCTGACCTTTTTAGAGATCAGAAGCACAAACCCCATCGAGATCATCGCTCCTGCAAATGCCGCAAGGATCAGCACGCCGGAGCCTGCCACCATAGATCTTTGCAAAAGCCAGATCATAACGAGAGAGACGATAAGCTTTGCGCCGGAAGAAATGCCCAGCACAAACGGTCCTGCGATCGGATTGCCGAAAAAGGTCTGCAGCAAAAATCCGGATACGCAGAGCGCACCGCCCAGAATGATGACAGCAAGTATTCTCGGAATCCTGATCTCCCAGACGATATTAAAGGCAGTCTCTTCTCCCGACCGCTTAAAAATGATATCCATAATTTCTTTTACCGACAAATCTACGCTGCCCGAATTGATATTCCAGACGGCAAGCAAAACAAGCAGAACGGCAAGAATCAAAAACGCTCCCCAGTATCTGCGGCATGATTTTTTATCCATAGTATTCCTCATTTTAATCTGTGCATATAAGTAAGCTCCGTAAGAGAATCATCTTCGTTTGTAAACATCGTATGCATATCCGCTATCATCACGCCAAGCCCCGTAGTCTCCTGAAACAGATTCTTTCCCGTACACCAGACATTCCCTTCCTTTACAGCCTTAAAATCCGCAAGGAGCGGACTTTTTGCAAGAAGCTGGTCGATCGTTGTAAGCTCCCCGTCTATTGCGCTGTTGTAGATCAGAAAATCGGCATCCTTCGCGCCTGCGTAAAATTCTTCCATCTGCATGTTCATGGTAGAAAGTGCGTTTTCCCCATCTCCGAGATCGTCAAAAATATATTTTCCTCCGGCAAGCTCTATCATCCGCGAAACGTAATCACCGCTTTTTCTCACGTTGGCATATCCGTTCGTACTGATATAGAAAAAGGCTGCCGTCTTTTTCGTATTTTTCTCCGCAAGAACGCTCTCTAACTTATCTGCCTGCTCCTGAAACCGCTCCTGCGCCTGCGCTTCTTTTCCAAGCAAAACGCCGTACAGCTTCATCCATTCTGTACGTCCAAGCGGATGGCTTTCATAACTGGAACGCTCCACAAGAACAGGAATGTCAAACTGCTCCAGTCTTTCCTTCACCTCAGGATTGTGATAGATCATCGTAGATTCCACCGCCAGATCGCAGCCCCTTGACAGGATCAGCTCATAATCAGGTGCGTTATATTTGCCCGCGTAAACAATGTCGCCGCGTTCCATGGCTTCTCTTGCCTCGTCAATATACCATCCGTCTGCATCCGTGCCGGAAAGAGTGATGCAGCCGATGCCGTCGACTGCCCGAAACAGATCCATCGCAGAAGTCGCCACAAGATATATCTGGTCGAGCGGCTTTTTCAGCACCGTAATATCCTCATCTATTTTTTTCGGCACCGTACCGTTTTCCGGAATCAGCAAAAAGCGTCCGCCGTCCTTAATCGTTACGAGTGCATAATCTTCATTATAATAATCCACCGAAAACTGATCCGCATATAAAAGCTCCAGACTGTCTGTCACCTTCATATCCTTCCACAAAAGCTCCCCGTCCTCTGCCGCCTGCACAGAAGCAGTCAGACAGAAAAAGAGCGCTGTCATCAAAAAACCTTTTACTATCTTTTTCATAAATTTCATTTGTCTGCCTTTTCCATCGCAGCCGAGTCAAAAGAAAGTGTATATTCGATCTCATGCGGCGTGCTCATTGCAATCGTATCTGCCGTTACCGCGATCTCGCCGTCAAATCCCGCTACCGGAATCTCAAAAACAGAATTTCCGTCTGTATTGACCGGAAGATATTTTTCGCCGTCAACGATCATATAATCGTAATTCGGACTGCTCCATTCAATCACAGCCGTCGCTTCTCCGTCCTCTATCGTAAGCTGCGCGGGGCTTGTCACCGTAGATTTTCCCGAACCTCCCTCAAGTGTGACAGACACTGTATAGCTGCCGTCCGCAAGGTCGAGAGACCCGACTGTTTTTACCTCTTCGTTTTT
The DNA here is from genome assembly GCA_958422845.1 of uncultured Lachnospiraceae bacterium. Taxonomy (GTDB): domain Bacteria; phylum Bacillota; class Clostridia; order Lachnospirales; family Lachnospiraceae; genus Choladousia. The sequence goes on from CATZPU010000027.1 coordinate 3,540, forward strand.
ACTCTCCTGTGCCACCGGATCGCTTACGCTTACTTTATGATCATACCATATTCCTTTTTTACCGATCAGGGCAACGTCAAATTCCTCCTCAAGCACCGGAACCGGAATATCAAATCCGTATACCGTCTCTGTGTATCCGTCGCTGTATGTGACCTCGTCCTCCGTCGGTTCAAGAAGTACGGCTCCGTCCTTCTTTGCGTCCTCTGCAAGACCGGCATACAGATTCAGAATGCCCTTCGATGCAAGGCTTACATGGATCGTCATCTGACCGTCCTCTACCGTCAGTATGCCGCGCCCCTCATTCGCCTCATTTACATGAAACATCGAGCTGTCTGTATCAAATTTTGCACTGTATACGCCGTCCGCAAGCTCCTGTGCGTCTGCCTCTGTCTCGTCCTGTGCCGTCTCCTGCATAACTGCCTGCTCTGTGGCTTCCTCCTGCGCATACGCTGCCGGAGCCATTGCTCCAAGAGCTGCCGCTGTTCCCATAATACATAAATAAGCCTTCATGGAATATTTCATTTTCTTTTGCTCCTTTCACAAAAGCTGTCCGGAAACCTGTATCTTCTCCGGACAGCCGCAATTTTATCTATATTTTCTGTCTTTTACGAAACGGTTCCTTACTCTGCCAGTGAATCGATCGCTGCCTGTACGTGATCCGCGTAAAGCTGCTGGATCGCATCGATCCTTCCAAGCCCTGCGATCTGTGCATCAACGCTCTCAAAATTTCCTGACGCTTCAAACATGCTCTTCCACGAATCTTCCTCGCTGCCTGCCATATCATTTTCCGCATGATCGCCTGCCACTACCATCAGAGGACGCATGACGACTTTCGTAAAGCCTGCTGCCTTCACTGCTTCTATTACTGCGTCGCAGGACGTCTCCTCCGGCTCGCCCTCGACGGTACCGATAAAGGCGTTCGTATAGCCCAGTTCATTCATCTGCGTCTGCATCTGGCTGTAGCTTACCTTAGCTGTATGGGACGTTCCGTGTCCGAGGAATACGAATGCAGTGCCGTCTTCGGCAGCCGCTTCCATACTCTCATACCCTGCGTCTGCTACTGCAGCATCTGTAACCGCGATCGCAACGGATTCTTTGTCCTCATTGATCACTGTCGCATCGTCGCCCACATCGCCGAGCATCGGCTCTGCAATAACGACCGACTCAAACTGACCGGCATACGCATCAAGCGTCTCCTTCATTTCGTCATACTCCGCACCATGCATCAGATGCGTCGGCTGTACCACGAGATTTTTTACGCCGTTTGCCACAGCGCGCTCAAGTGCCTGCTGCATATTGTCGATCTTCTCGCCGTCTCTTGCCTGCACGTGATTGATGATGATCTGCGCAGTAAACGCTCTTCTTACGCTCCAGTCAGGATACGCCTCTGCAAGCGCATCTTCGATCCCCTTAATATCCTCCACACGGCTGTCATTAAAGGAAGTGCCAAAACTTACAACAAGAAGCTCATTCTCGCCGATCTCATCTGCATTGCGCGCATCGTCCGCAGATGCGTCACCCGTATCGAGACCGAAATAGTCCGGACTTGCATTCTCTCCTTCTACAAGCTCCTTCTGCTCATCCGTAAGCGCATCCCATGCTTCCTTCGCCGCGGCGCATTCGTCATCTGTCGTCTCCGTGCGCTCCTGCACATAGATCGCATCGATCAGCGCTGCCGCATTGTCTGCCGCTGCCTGATCCTCAGACACTTCTGCGTTTTCCGCTGCCTCTTCTTCTGACGTCTCTGCGTCTCCCGCAGTCTCTTCTTCTGATGTCTCTGCGTCTCCTGCTGCCTCTTCCTCCGGCGATTCTTCTGCCGCTTCCGATACGACCTCTGTCTCACCCTCAGCCGCAAGGCTTACCGGATTCCCCATCATTGCTGCTGTTGACACTGCCAATCCCAGTGCCAGTCCTCTTACCATTTTGTTTCTCATGTCTTTTCCTCCTGTTTTTGATTTGACTTCAGTATCGGAAAATCTGACGTTCTCACCGAACTCTTTGCCTGTATAATGGTACAAAAAAACCTTCTACGCATGGTAAAAGGTCCTCAAAAATCAGGCAAAAAGCCCGCTTCATCGGTACAACCAATTACTCGTGATTTGGAACATCAAGCTCCCGTACCAACAACGGGCAGGTTTCCTGGCTTATAGATCATCATATACAGCGCCTTCCCAGATTTCTCCAGTGACTTTCCTGCTTTCGCAGTGCTGTATACTCCTTAAATACAGTGACGAGATCGTACAGGATTCACACCTGTTTCCCTTTTCGGCATACGAAATGCCGCACCCGCTGTTTTCTTGTTCTGTTGTCTTTTTTATTTTAACACAATACCCTTTTATTGACAAGTTATCACCGCATTTTTCTCACTGATACTTGATACATTGTTTCGTGCAGCATCAGTCGCGCTTATTGTCTATCATATATAAAAGCGCATTGCAGATGCAAGCCGCGATATTGCTGCCGCCCTTTCGTCCGCGGGCAACGATATACGGCGCCGCGCTTTTCATGATCAGCTCTTTTGACTGGACCACGTTGACAAATCCGACCGGAACGCCTATGATAAGCGCCGGATCGATCCGCCCCTCTTCTATCAGCTCATACAGACGCACGAGAGCCGTCGGTGCATTCCCGATCGCAAAGATCAGCTTTTTCTTCATTGCCGCAGCCTTATCCATACATGCCGCAGCCCTTGTGGTTCCATTCCTCTTTGCAGCCTCCGCCACATCTTCGTCTGACATAAAGCAGTACACCTCGCCGCCGCAGCGTGCGAGCGCGCGCTTATTGATGCCCGATCTTGCCATCTGCGTATCTGTCACGATGCATACACCATCCTTCAGCGCCCCGATCGCTTTGTTTACTGCATCCTCTGAAAAACAAAGATTCTGCGCATAATCAAAATCAGCGCTCGTGTGGATACACCGTTTCACGATAAGCTCTGTCCCCGGAACAAGGATCGTATCGCCCAATTCCTGCGTGATGATCTCAAAGCTTCTTTTTTCAATGTCCATCGGTTTGATATTTTCTAACTCTATTTTCATGAGACTCCTTTTATTCCTATCCATTCTATACCCGAATCGGCACTTTGCTATTTCCTTATTCATGCCGGTATACGGATGATCCACCTGCAACACTGCTCCTTATCCTTATACGATCTTTCTTAGATACCTGCCTCCAGAATCTCGTATATTTTTTTCATATCGAGATTTTTCCGAAGCTCTGCTGCCAGAATATCGTACTGTGTCTCTTTAAACGCCGCATAATCTATTGCAGTCATATCTTCTGCGCTGATGCCCTTTTTTCTTCCGAGCGCTTCGATCAGCGCGCCTGCGGCAGATTCACGGTCGAAAATACCGTGTACGTACGTACCGTAGACATTTTTGCTGCCGCCGCCCTCGCTCTTTGCCGTACCGCTTACCGTATCGTCCACATACGTCAGGGTATATGCGCCCTCCTTTAGGCGGCTCTCTCCCATATGTATTTCATAACCGGAAAAGGAAACGCCGCTCATTGCGCCAAGTTCTCCCGAAAGCGCTGCGAATCTTCCCTCTGCCCTCGTGCGAGTCTTGCTTTTCGTAAACTCCGTATCCATTGGGATCAGTCCCATGCCTTTCATGCTTCCTCCGTCCTCTACGCCGTGCGGATCATAAAGCGTATCTCCAAGCATCTGATAACCGCCGCAGATTCCGAAGATCACTTTTCCTTTTGACGCCTGTTTCAATACGGCAGCCTCCATTCCGCTCTCGCGCATCCATTTCAGATCGCCCATCGTATTTTTAGAACCGGGCAGTATGATCATATCCGGCTCCTTCAGATCGGACGGGCGCTTTACGTATCGAAGCGATACGCCCGTAATGTTTTCAAGAGGATTAAAATCAGTGAAATTAGAGATTCTCGGCACACGGATCACCGCTATATCGATAAGTCCGACCTCCTGTTCCCGTTCAAACCGGTCGCTTAAGCTGTCCTCATCCTCCACGGAGATATTGAGATACGGCGCTACTCCGACGACCGGAACGCTGCAAAGATTCTCAAGCTGCGCAAGCCCCGGATCAAGCAGCGTCTTGTCGCCGCGGAACTTATTGATAACGAGTCCCTTCACCATTGCACGCTCTGCCTCGTCAAGGAGCATCACTGTTCCGTAAAGCTGCGCGAACACCCCTCCGCGGTCGATGTCGCCTACGAGGAGCACCGGAGCCTTCGCTATTTTCGCCATTCCCATATTTACGAAATCCTCGCTCTTTAAATTGATCTCGGCGGGACTTCCGGCTCCCTCTATCACAATAATATCATAGTCCGACGCAAGCGCTTCATACGTCTTTTGTACAGTGGGACGAAGTGTTTTCTTGTATTTAAAATAATCGCGCGCGCTCATCGTACCGACCACTTCGCCGTTTACGATCACCTGCGAACCGGTGTCATTCGTCGGCTTTAACAGGATCGGATTCATCCGTACCTCCGGTTTTATGCCTGCCGCCTCTGCCTGCATGACCTGCGCGCGCCCCATCTCAAGCCCTTCCTCCGTAATAAAGGAATTGAGCGCCATATTCTGTGATTTAAACGGCGCCACGCGGTAGCCGTCCTGCCTGAATATCCGGCATAATCCGGCAGCCAGCAGGCTTTTTCCCGCATTCGACATCGTTCCCTGTATCATAATTGCTTTTGCCATCACGCATCCTCCTCGTATATCTGCTCCAATACACGTATCAGCACTTCATTCTCCTCATGTGTCCTGACTGCCGCACGGAAATACCCTTTGCAAAGTCCCTGATAATTTCCGCAGTCTCTTATCAGCACGCCTCTTTTTTCACACAGTTCAAAAAGATTCTCTTTTCCGCGAAAAAATATATAATTTGCCTGCGGCGGATAAACGGTAATGCCGATCTCGGAAAGTCTTCGCACCATCCATCTTCGCTCCTTAAATATGAGATCGCGCGCCTGCCGCACATACGCTTCCTCGCGCAATGCCGCCTGCCCTGCCGCCTGCGCGGGCACAGACACGTTCCACGGCTGCGTCACTGTCTCCATACGGTCAAGAAGCTCCCGATCTGCGCAGAGTCCGTATCCGAGCCGCAGCCCTGCCATAGCGTATCTTTTTGTAAATGCCTTCAGCAAAAATAAAGACGGATTCTCTGCAAGATACGGTTTTAAAGTATATTCCGACGGCGTTTCCACAAAATCAAGAAAACACTCGTCCACCACGAGAAATATCCCAAGCTCCCGACACCGATCCATGATACGCAAAAGAAGTTTCCGCTCAGTCAGCGCTCCCGTCGGATTGTTCGGATTGCACAAAAAAACAATATCGAGGTCTTCATGCAGCAGACCGATAAATTCCTCGCCGACTGCAAAGCCCCGCTCTTCGCAAAGCAGCGCATATTCGGTGCGGCATCCGACCGAAGCAAGCGCCTGAGCGTATTCCGCAAAGGTAGGCGCAGGCATGAGGGCGCGCCGCGGTCTTATCGCCTGACACAGAGAAAAGATCAGCTCCGCCGCGCCGTTTCCGCAGATCACCTGATCCGCCTTCGCTCCCTCATACTCTGCGATTGCCGCACGAAGAGGGGCACAGCCTACTCTCGGATAATGCGCGATCTGCTCCATGCTCTGCGCCGCCGCCTGCACGACGCGCAGGGGCGTTCCGAGCGGATTGCAGTTAGCAGAAAAATCGAGACACCCCTCATGCTCGTATATATTTCCTCCGTGTACGTGTTTCT
>CATZPU010000028.1 GCA_958422845.1 uncultured Lachnospiraceae bacterium
TATCCGAGCCGCCATATGAGCTGGCTGCACTGTATGTGGGGCGTCGGAGCTTCCATAGGGCCATACATCATGGGGCATGCACTGACCTTAGAGCAGGGCTGGCCGATGGGCTACCGCTATATCTCCCTGCTCCAGATCGTTCTGACCGCAGTTCTTTTTCTCAGCCTCCCACTGTGGAAGCTGCACACTGCAAAGCAGTCTGAGAACACAAAAAAAGCAGACAGTCCGGCTTCCTCCGGTCACGATGCGGCCGAAGGGCGGACTGTTGCTCCTCTTACACTGAAAAATATTATCAAGATCCCCGGAGCCGTCTCCGTCATGACTGCCTTTTTCTGCTACTGCGCGCTTGAAGCGACGGCAGGACTCTGGGCAAGCAGCTACCTCGTGCTGCACCACGGCATCGACGCCGAGACTGCCGCACAGTTTGCTGCGCTCTTTTATATCGGTATCACAGCCGGAAGAGCCGTCAGCGGCTTTTTGACATTCAGGCTGAACGATACGCAGATGATACGGCTCGGACAGGGACTGATCGTTCTGGGCATCATCCTTTTGCTCCTGCCTTTTGGAAAAACCGCCGCTCTGGCAGGACTGATCACGGTCGGGCTCGGATGCGCTCCCATCTACCCGTGCATCATCCACTCCACGCCGGAGCACTTCGGCGCTGACCGTTCGCAAGCTCTGATCGGCGTCCAGATGGCAAGCGCTTATACCGGCACCTGCATCATGCCTCCGCTGTTCGGTCTGATCGCCAACCATATCAGCGTTTCCCTGTATCCGCTTTACCTGTTTGCGATCCTTGCCCTCATGGTATTTATGCATGAAAGACTTGTGAGGGAAACTGCAAAACGATAGTGCTTAAGCCGTCACCTGCTGCCTGCGCAAAAGCAGATAAGAAACAGCGAACGCTGCAATAGTAAAGGCAAGCCCTGCCAGCCCCCACATGCCTGCCGGAACTTTTGCCGCAAGGTCTGCAAGGAAGCTCCCAATCTGTCCGAAGATGGAATCCGGAGCTTCTTCCACTGCATTCATAAACTGCGGAAAGCCGATACACAGCACGATCCATACCGTCAGCAGCAAAATACGCATCCATCTTCCGAAGCGGATCAGCAGCGTACCGCAAAGCAAAGCCGCTGCGATGACGAGGATCATGGCAGGCATTCCCCATTTGAGCAGATACGGCAGTACATCAACTCTCACCTCCTGCATCGGATGCAGCCATCTATTCAGGGCATTCTCCGCCATACAGATAAGAAGCACATACACCCATCCAATCAGGCTGGAAACTGCTGCGCACAGCACGTACGAGAGGAAAAAATGGCTTCTAAGGCAGCCCATCGACACCTCTATATTGAAATACAGCCCAAGCTGCGTGATCACGAGCGTTCCGGCAAAAAGCACCGCCGCAAAAGCGGCGATAACCGTTCCGAGCGGCACGTACGCTCCGACATCCTTTGCCACAGCAAATAATATCTGATAAAGCACAAACCCAAAGAGTCCCATTCCCGGTATCAGGCCTGCTCCCCAGAACACCCAGTCCTGCCACAGCACCCTGCACTGTCTTTTTAATGTACACAACATACGCTTCCCTCCTCACACTCTTACTTCTGCTTTTCTTGTCGCAAAGACCGCAAACACACCGGAAGCTGCGTATACCAGCGCCCCCGCCAGAAGAACAGGCAGAAAGTTATTTCCGGCTGCATCCTCCAAAAGAAACTTCTGCATATACAGGAAACGGTCGTTCCCAAACATCGCAACGGAAACGCCCACAACAGCTCCGACCACCATAAATATAAGTATCATAAGGAAAATCCCAATTTTCCCCCAGCGGATCACGACGGTTCCAAAGAGAATGCCAACGGCGGCAACCATAAAGAAAAGACCTGCCGATAGCGCCATCATCCCTCCGATGTCCTCACCGCTTAGCTTCGCCGCAAAGCTCCAGATGACTGCCGCAAGGAGCAAAACGACAAGAGACGATACGCCCTGCACCAGTACGATACCGCCCGCCGCGCCCTTTCGCGTCACGTTCATCGACACAAGCACCGGAAAATACGACTGGAAAATAGTAATGCCAAAAATCATAACGGTAAAGGCTCCCATGATCAGCAGGTAGATCGGAGAAAGGAACACCCATGTCACTCCCTCCATCATCATATTTCCATTCGATGTAAACATCTGCAGGACCATCATCGCCGCTGCCAGCCCTATGCTGCATGCCACGATCTCCGTTACCTGTATACTCCAGTATTTCAGGATTCGCAGGCGGCGGCTTTTCCCCGTGTGTCCTGCCTGATACGTATTATCTGCTTCCATTCTCATACATCATTCCTCCCCGCACAGCGCCACAAAGACCTTTTGCAGACTCGGCTTCTGGATCGTAACGTCGTACTGATCGGAAAGCTTCTGTCCCTCCTTAAGAAGTACCGTCACTCCGCGGCTCCTGCCAAGCTTCTCCTCGTGATGACGCTCAAGCCCCTGCGTCGCCCGCGCTACCTCGTCCTCATGACCGCTCACATGGTAGCTTCGCTCCAGAAGTTCCTGCGTATCTTCTTTGAGCAAAATTTTTCCGTGATCCACAATGATTACTTCCTCAAGCACATCTGCCGCCTCTTCGATAATGTGCGTAGACACGACGAACGTGCGCCCCGTCTGCGAAAACTCCTCGACAAGCAGCTCATAAAACCGCTCTCTCGCCACTACGTCAAGCCCTGCTACCGGATCGTCAAGAAACGTAAACTCTGCCTTGCTCGCAAGCGCTACAACGATCGTTACCATGGAAAGCATACCCTTTGACAGCTTGCTGATGCGCTTCTTCACATCGAGATCAAACTCTTTGATCAACTGTGCGGCAAGCTCCTTATCCCAATACGGGAAAAACGTCTCTGCGATCTTCAGATATTCTTTGACTTTCATCGGATTCGCATTATTTCCCGTCATCGGGTTTAACTCTCTCGAAAAGCAAAGATGCGAAAGTACGGAAGGATTCTCCCATACAGGCTCTCCATTGTACGTCACGCTGCCTGACGTCGCCGGATTCTGCGAGGTCAAAATCGACAGAAGCGTTGTCTTTCCCGCGCCGTTTCTGCCGATCAGCCCGTATATCTTCCCCGACTCAAGCGTCAGGTCAACGTTATGCAGCACCTCATTCGTCCCGTATTTTTTCACAATTCCATTTGCTCTTAATTCACTCATTCTCTATTCCTCCATCCTGCGACTCTAAAATCATCGCGATCAGCTCTTTCTTCGTGATTCCCAGACTTCCCGCCTCCGCCAGAAGGCTTCTCACATAATCATCATAAAAATCCCGTTTTCGCTTCTCCACGATCTGTCTTTTCGCCCCCGTCGCCACAAACATACCGATTCCGCGCTTCTTATACAATATCCCTTCGTCCACAAGCAGATTCACGCCCTTCGCCGCCGTCGCCGGATTGATCGCATACAGCTTCGCCAGCTCATTCGTACTCGGCACGCGCTCCTCTTCGAGCAGGATATCCCGCAGAATATCATTTTCAATCATTTCTTTAATCTGAATATAAATCGATTTCTCCTGTGTCAGTATCTCATTCACGTTCTATCACTTCCTATCGTCTCCCTTCCTCTCCCCGTATCCGGTCGTTCCATCGGGACTGCTGCAAATAGCTGCACCATGCAGGAGCGGCAGCGTCCTTTTGTATTTGTTTTGTTTACTTAGTTACTTATATGGTTCATTACTTATGCAACTAACTATAGTACTGTTTAGGGAGAATGTCAAGATATTTTAAAGAAGAATCCTGCGGGGCATTTTGTGTTATGGACAGGCTTTCGCGCGTCAGCGTGACAAGGTCTTTCCTATGACATAAAAAAAGAGCCATTACATAGAGCGTCAAAGTAAAGTACAAGAAACTCCTGTACCTTTTGACAGCTCCACGTAACAGCCCGTCAAATTCTTTCCTATCTCTTCTCCAGCTCCACATACTCTCTGTGGTGTCCCACGTATTTGTATGCCGGACGGATGATCTTGCCCTCGTTGACAAGTTCCTCGATTCTGTGTGCGCTCCATCCTGCAATCCTTGAAATCGCGAAGATCGGAGTAAACATCTGCTTCGGAATGCCGAGCATCGAATATACAAAGCCGCTGTAAAAGTCGACGTTGCAGCAGATCGGTTTATGAAGCTTCTTTCTGTTTGTCAAGAGCTCCGAGGCGATCCTCTCTACACGCTCATACAGCTCAAATTCTTCGATTCTTCCTTTCTCTTCGGAAAGGGAGCGTGCGTACTCTTTCAGGATAACGGCACGCGGATCGGACAGCGTATAGACCGCATGTCCCATACCGTAGATCAGACCGCTTCCGTCAAACGCCTCCTTATTGATGATCTTCATCAGATATTCACGCACTGCGTCATCGCTTGCCCAGTTATGCACATTCGCCTTAATATCGGCAAACATGTTCTCTACCTTCAGGTTTGCGCCGCCGTGTTTTGGCCCTTTCAGGGAACCGAGCGACGCCGCGATCGCGGAGTACGTATCCGTACCGGTCGACGATACAACGTGCGTTGTAAAGGACGAGTTGTTTCCGCCGCCGTGCTCGGCATGGATCACAAGCGCAATATCAAGCACCCTTGCCTCAAGCTCTGTATACTTTCCATCTTCTCTCAGAATACGCAAAATATTTTCTGCTGTCGAAAGCGCCGGATCGGGGTAACGGATTACGAGGCTCTTGTCATTGTGATAATGCTGATACGAATGGTACGCATACACAGAGATGAGCGGAAATGCCGCGATCAGCGACAGACACTGCTTGAGCACATTCGGAATGGAAATATCATCCGGATTCTCGTCGTAAGAATAAAGTGTCAGCACGCTGCGCTGCAGCGCATTCATCACATCCATACTCGGCGCCTTCATGATTACATCACGCACGAATTTGTTCGGCAGCTCCCGATACTGGCTCAGAATTTCAATAAATGAATGAAGCTGCTGCTGATTCGGCAGCGCCCCGAACAAAAGCAGATACACTGTCTCCTCAAAATTAAATTTCCGTTTTGCAAATCCCTCTTTTAAGTCCATCACGTTGTAGCCCTGATAATACAGCTCGCCAAGCTGCGGCTCCTTCTCTCCGTTTACTGTCTTAAAAGCTACGACATCGGATATTTCCGTCAGACCTGTGAGCACACCTTTTCCGTCTGACTCACGAAGCCCTCTCTTTACATCGTATTCCTGATACAGGTTTAGATCGAGCGCCCCTGAGATCATACAGTATTTTACAAGCTCCGCCAGTCTGATATCTCTTATTTTTCTGTCTGTATCGCTTTGCAGCATAACTTTTTTCCTCCCGCATACTTATTGAAGTGCTTCCATTTTGTCCAGAAGATACTGGATATTCTGACCTTCTGTAGCGCTGAACACACTGCTGTCAAAGGCATCCGGCTCTACCGTACCCTGATACCATGGCTGACTGTCAAAATAGCTCTGGATATTCGGATCGGAAAATTTCCGTCCGTGCCTTGCATATATCTCATTGATCGCCATCTGGAGATCGTTGTAGGACATTCCCGCCACATCGCTCTCTGTAACACTGCGCTGCGAACTTTCCGCAATATATCCTGAACCGGACGGCTGTGTCTGAGGCTGCTGTGTCTGTGGCTGCTGCGTTTGAGACTGAGCCCCTGACTGATCGAGTATCTCCACCGGCTCCGTTTCTTTTGGTCCTTCACCGGAAACCAGCACCTGAATTTTCGACTTAACCGTATTCAGATCATCCTGAAGTTTCTGATACTCCTGTTTTACCGTCTCGTCATCCGTCGGGTACTGTACGTCCGTCGGAAGCTCCAGCACAAATGCCGCGTTGTTTCCGGTGCCGAGTACCTGATAGTTCGGAAGATTCTGATAAGAAGTATCTGTATACCGCGATATGGTAAACAGCGCGCCATTATATCCCTTCGCTTTTGATGCCTGATGATAAAAGGTGTAATAGTCTGTTCCCTGCGTAATGCCGTACTTTCCTGTCCAGCTTCCCGGAAGCGTTACCTTAAATTCCTGATAATCAAGTACAATATCCGGCTTCGGCGCTTCCGTTGCCGGCTGCGTCTCAGACTGCTTCTGTGTCTCGGACTGCGGCGTTTTTTCCGTCTCTTTCTTTGTCTCGCTCTGATCCTGTGTACCGTCCAGTACAGAGATCACGCCCTCCGTTTCGCTGCCCATCTCTGTCTGTGCCTGCATACGATCCCCCGCATCGCGGTTTTTGCTCCTACCCATTACCCAGAAGGCTCCGAATACGATAAGCGCGATCAAAAGAACTGCCGTAAGACCGATCAGCACATACTGAATCGGCGTCATCTTACTCTCGTCCTCCTCCGGCATCCGGCGATCCCAAGACTGCTCCCAGTCACGCTCCAGATGCTCCTGCCGAAACTGCCGTCTCTGCATATCCTCTGCCTGAGGATCAGGCATCCGGAAATTTGTCGAAGGATTCCTGTCTCTGTACGGATCAAAGGACTGCCGCATCCTGCGGTCATCACCTTTATATGCGCCGCTGCTCTGCCCCCTGATGCCTCTGTCCGCGAATGTACCCTGCTGCGTACGTTTTTCTCTGCCTGACGGTCCCTGCTCCATACGGACGCGGGCGTTTTCTCTATTTGATGCCGCTCCCTGCTCTCTGCGAACACGGGCATTTTCTCTATCTGATGCCGCTCTCTGCTCCCTGCGGTCGCGGTCGCCTCTTCTATCTGCTGCCGTACTCTGTTCTCTGCCCGAAACGCTGCGGTTCATCCCTATATCTTCCGAGATCTTTGTTCCGCAGTTTTCGCAGTATTTACTGCCCGGCAAGAGCGGTTTTCCACACCGCTCACAATATCTGATATCTCCCATTTCTTTTGCTCCATTTCCTAATACATTCACCAAACTCCGTTATTCCGACGCGATCGGATTCGCCGCATAGCCTCACAGAGCTTCTCCGCCGTTTTCCCGCGACCTTATTTATCGCATTGCCTGTCGGATACTGGTGTTGATTATAGCACGATATTTTTTCGTAGTAAAGTGCTGAATCGTTTTCCTGCGGACTTTGCCAAAATGCAAAGCCCTGTGCAAACAGCAACCTCTATCTTGCCGAATCGAGAATATCCGCCGTAGCAAAGTATTTGCTGAAGTTGCTTGGATAATTTTCAAACACATATCCCGTAACGGTACGTCTCGTCTGGCGCAGATACGTCTCGTTTACTTCGAGGTGATCGCCGTCTGGCCACATACTGACCAGATAACGGAAGCCCTCACCGATCAAAAACTGTGCTTTTTCTGTCGTATAATCCACCTCGGAACCGTACGGGTACAGCAGAGTATCGCAGTCGCCAAGCAGACTGCCCACGGTACTCTCCCATTTTGTAATATCCGCTTCAAGCTCTTCATATGACAGTTCTCCAAGCCACTGATAGCTGTAGCCCTGCGAGGCAAATGTCCATCCGTCCTCTTTAAGCTTTGATACGATCTGTTTTACCGTCTCTTGATTCTCCTTGTAATCCGTCGTCTTTCCTTCCTCGACCTGATAGCCGAATACGCCGTTCGCACCGGATACCGAAATGATTCCCCTCGCATTCTGGAAAGAAAAATCAGGGTGCTCTTCAATAAACTGTTCAAGTACCGGAACGACATCGTATGCACCGATCAGGTCATGTCCGCCGTCGTCCGTATACTTTGCTCCTACCTCTCCGTTTTCATCAAGTACGAGACGCGTCGCTACTCCGTCCCCGTTTCGCACAGAGCTGTAGTCGAGATTTTCTACGGAAAAGATGATCGGCTTTTTCCCCTGCGGAAGCCTCGGAAGCTTCGCGCTCATCGCCGCATCATTCCCTTCTCCGCTCTCCTGCACCAGAGAATGAATATCGATCAGAACGTAGCCGCTCTCATACAGTGTGTTCAGTATGTTTGTAAATTCCTCCAACGTGATCATGTTCTGACGGTACACAGGAGCATACTCGTCTCCGTCAAATGCAAGATTGGTATCTACGACGAGATTCGTAAAGCACAAATGCCCGATATCGCCGTCATACTCATACATGCTCTCCAACTGCTTCTGATACTCTGCGATCGCCTCTTTCGCGCGCTCGTCCTCTTTCAACTCTTCAGAAGATTCCAGTGTGGCGATCGCCTGCTCATAGCGGTAGGACAGCGCCTGCTGCTGCGCCTGCTCCAGTATCTCTGATCTACCCTTTTCCACTGCTTCCTCAGACTCCCTCTGCTCACGCTCCGCTTTCATCTTCGGCGTCTCCACCGGCTCGTTATTCTCATACTTATTCAATGTTCCGATGCACTCTGCGATCTGATAATTCAGCACCTTTCTTGAACATCCGCTTCCCAATGCCACAGCAGCAGCCATAAGTGCAAAAAACCAGAGCTTTCTTTTCCTTCTATTCAACATACCGTAACCCCTTTTCTAACAAATCATTATTATTTATCCTCTTACCAGCTCGGCGTCATTCGTATTTCAGGTATCGCTGTGCCATCATACGTTTCCAGATAAACTGTATTTCCGTCCTGCAGCGGCATATGACAGAATTCTGTCATTTCATTATCAAAATAAATACGCATCTCACTGCCGTCCTCTGAAACTACCTTTACGCTTACGCTGCAATATTCGTCCTCCGGCATCTCCCCGATCGCCAGATCGTATATTCCCGACTCAAAATCACTTCCGGCTGTCATGCCGTCCCAAAGAACCGCCTCCTCAAGCTCCTGCGGCTCGCGCGCCGAAACCTCTCCGTCTGCGATTCCCCGCAGCCACACGCTTTTCTCGCATTCCTCCACATAAACTACACAGTTCTCAGAAAGCTCGATCTCACCGGAAAGTTCATAATATACGTCATCTTCCAGAAATTCTCCGTACTCTTCCTGCGCCTGCTTTGAATACAGACATATCCAGTCGCTGTTTTCATTCTCTCCCCACCATGTCACCCAGGCAGTACCTTCCTCACAGAAAATCTGATACCTGCCTGCCGGAATCTCATATCCGACTGCA
>CATZPU010000029.1 GCA_958422845.1 uncultured Lachnospiraceae bacterium
AGATTTTAGTATTCAAAAGTCAGTCGACTTTTAATTAAACCAAACTATCAAGAAAGGAAAGGACAAAATTTATGAGTAATTTACCAGAAAAAATGAAAGCAATCGTAGCATATGCACCGGGCGACTATCGCTTTGAGATGGTTGACACACCACACGCCGGAGAAGGCGAAATGATCCTTAAAGTAGAGGCATGCGGCATCTGTGCGGGAGATACAAAAGCCTTTGCCGGAGCAGCAAGCTTCTGGGGACTGGACGGACAGCCAAAATACATCAAAGCACCTATGATTCCGGGACATGAATTTGTCGGAAGAGTAGTTGAAATGGGACCGAACGTAAAAGGAAATTGGAAAATCGGCGATCGAATCTGTCCTGAGCAGATTGTTCCCTGTGGTGAATGTATGTTCTGTAAGACCGGAAGACATTGGATGTGCGAAAAACATGACCTCTTTGGTTTCCAGAATAACGTAAATGGCGGTATGGCAGAATACGTAAAACTCACAAAAGAGGCAATCCCTTATGCCGTTCCATTTGATATGCCGATTGAAAAAGCCGCTCTCATCGAACCGTATGCCTGCTCTTTCCACTGTATTGAGCGCGCACAAGTAAAAACAACTGATTTTGTTGTTCTGTCCGGCGCAGGCACTCTCGGTCTCGGCATGGTGGGCGCTATCCATCAGGCAAATCCGAAATGCCTCGTTGTTCTTGATATGAATGACGCTCGCTTGGCAAAAGCCAAAGAATTCGGTGCTGACATCGTAATGAACCCCGGAAAAGAAGATGTCGTTGCAAAAATCAAGGAAATGACAGGCGGATACGGATGCGATATTTATATCGAAGCTACCGGACATCCATCCAGTGTACAGCAGGGACTTGATGCAATTCGTAAAATGGGACGCTTTGTAGAATTCTCTGTATTCGGTCAGCCTGTAACTGTTGACTGGAGCATTATTTCCGACCGAAAAGAGCTTGATCTGTTGGGCGTACATTTGAGTCCGTTCTGCTATGATACTGTTATTGAATGGATCGGAAACGGCAAACTGCCAACGAACGGCGTTGTCACAAATCAGTTCCCGCTTGAAAAATGGGAAGAAGCTTTTGAGATTGCAAAGACAGGTAAAGATGGCGCAATGAAAGTTGTCCTCGTTCCTGATATGCAGTAATTATACCCGTAAACAGATCAGGAGGAATCCATATGCAGAGAATTTTAAACAACCCGGATGATATTGTCGACGAAATGTTAAAAGGCTTTTTAAAAAACCATAGCGATATTGTAGAAGCCACGGAAAATCCCCGTGTAGTAAAAGCTAAAAATATCCCTGAAAATAAAACCGGCATCGTAACAGGCGGAGGTTCCGGACACAAACCGGCATTTATCGGATATGTAGGCACAAATATGTGCGACGCTGCCGCAGTAGGTGAAATATGCTCTTCTCCCACTGCCGCTGCCTTTTTAGATGCATTCAAAGCGGCCGATCAGGGACAGGGAGTTGCCTGCCTGTACGGCAATTACTCGGGCGATAACATGAATGTAAAAATGGCTGTAAAAATGGCAAAAAAAGCAGGGATTACAGTAAAGACGGTTGTTGCTAATGATGACGTTGCATCTGCCCCGAAAGACCAACGTGAAAAACGGCGCGGTGTAGCCGGCGAAATATTAATGTGGAAAGCCGGAGGAGCAAAAGCTGCTAAAGGCGGTACACTTGACGAAGTCATTGAAGCCGCACAGAAAGCAATCGATAACACACGAAGCGTCGGAATTGGTCTGACTCCCTGTACACTTCCGGCAGTCGGACACCCGAACTTTGAGATCAAAGACGGCACAATGGAAGTCGGTATTGGACACCACGGAGAGCCTGGTATCGAAGTCTGTGAGTTAGAGACTGCGGCACAGATGGCAAAACGCATGGTAGACGTTGTCGTACCGGATTATCCATTTGTTTCAGGAGATGAAATCGTCGTTCTCGTTTCAGGACTTGGCGCTACCCCTGTTATGGAGCTCTATGTTCTTTACAATGAGATAGAGCAGTTACTGACGGAAAAGGGATTGAAAATCCACAAATCCTATGTCGGAAATTATTTCACCTCACTGGAAATGATGGGCGCTACTTTAACTATCATGAAGCTCGACGACGAATTGAAAGAGCTCATTGACATACCGGTATATACTATGGGAATGAAAGAACGGTAAGGAGACTTTCTTATGGGAAAATTTTATAACAAAAACGGAAAACCAGTCCTTCTTAAGATGGTAAAAGCAATTCAGGATAACAAAGCTTATCTTGGCGAAGTAGACGGTCTGATCGGTGACGGTGACCACGGAATGAATATGAATAAAGGCTTTACGCTTTTTGAAACGCGTTTTAATGAACAGGATTTTTCATTCACTGAAGGCATGGATAACCTCGGAAATATCCTGTTCTCAGAAATCGGCGGCTCTATGGGACCGATATACGGAACAATTTTTATGGATGCTGCGGATGAAGGAGCAGATCTGGAAGAAATTACTGTCTGTGATCTTGCCAGAATCCTTGCCGCAGGACTTGCCGGTCTGCAGGAAATCGTAGAAGCACAGGTCGGAGACAAAACATTAGTTGACACGCTTTCACCCGCTGTTGACAGTCTAAGAACTTCGGCTGCTGCCGGTGAATCTTTGGAGGATGCTCTTCCTAAAATGAAAGAAGCTGCTTTATCCGGAAGAGACTCAACAAAAGATATGGTAGCAAAATTTGGCCGTTCCAGCCGTCTTGGCGAACGCTCCAGAGGCGTGCTTGATGCCGGTGCAACATCCTGCTGTATTATCCTGACGGCAATGGCAGATGGAATTCTTGATGTATTACAGTAATGACAGGAGGAACACAATGAAGATCGCAATTGGTTGTGATGAAGCTGCTTACAATCTGAAAGAAGCTATTATGCAACACCTCGACGAAAAACATATTGAATATCATGATTTTGGTGCAGCGAAAGGCGAAGTCGTTTTATATCCGGATATTGCCTATACCGCAGCAGACGCAGTAGCCCGAGGCGAATTTGACCGCGGTATTCTCGTATGCGGCACAGGCATAGGAATGGCTATCTGCGCCAACAAGGTTCCGGGCATTCGGGCTGCCGTATGCCACGATCCATTTTCTGCAGAGCGTGCCCGCAAGAGCAACGATGCGCAGATTTTATGCATGGGCGAACGCGTGATTGGTACGGAACTTGCCAAATATCTGGTCGATGTATGGCTGTCCTGTGATTTTGCCGGCGGCGGCTCGGCTCCTAAGGTTGCCCGAATCAACGAGCTGGAACAGCAGCATATTCAGGCTGCAAAGTAATCCTATATTGACTATGACAGTAATCACTCGCTGCCATGACTAATATCCAAAGACTGACAGACTCTGGTCCGCCACAAAAGCCACTGTCTGTCAGTCTTTTTTTGTTTCCTGTATAAAACAAACAACCACTATTTCTGCCACTCTTCCCCCTGCAAACCACCTTATATAGTAGCTCTTTCTTACAGGTCTTTTTCTCAGAAAAAAACAGGCATCTCCCTTTCGGGTGACACCTGTTTTTTGTGTTTGAATTGTCTATTTTCGTTCAAATATTTCGTCTTTTCTGACTATTATTAAAATTGGCTCAATTTTTTCACTGTCAAGCGTTTTCAAAAAAAACTTTTCCATTCGACACTATTTATCATAATTCACAAAACGTTCGTTCTTAAAAAAAACTATGTAAACCACTTTTTCCACCGTTTAAAATGTGGATAATGTGGATAACTCGGTGTATAAGTCCAAACTATCGCATTTTCTTATCCACTGACATGTGGATAAGGTGTGAATATTTTGTCGTATGCTCCGCTTTCCTGTGGAAGAAAGGCGATTTTTTTTGTGCAGATTTATTTTCCCTGCGGAACATCTTCTGTTTTTTCCAAAAAACGCTTTTTATATTATCTGACTTTTTTTGCTATTAACATACATTTTTAGCCATTCTATTTTGTCACTCCACCTCGGTATCGAGATAGGAGATAAACCGGTTGCCTGCCTGCTCAAACATCGTTTTACTGTCCTGCGGTCCGTAAAAATACGTCTCTGTGCCGCCTGCATCCAGCAGGATCGTATTTCCAAAATCGTCATATCCCGTAATGATCACTACCTTATCCGGCGCAGCCGCGATCACCGGATGTCCCTGACCTACGAAGTACAGCGCTTGCTCCAGTGTACAGCCTGTCAGTCCGACAACATCCTTTCCGAGTGTTTCTTCCAGAACAGCCACGTCCATTGTGCCGCTCTTTACGATCTCAGGGATATTTTCAAGCCTGATCAATGCGCTGATCTCTTTATTTCCGCGCTCCCATACGAATTCTTTTTCGTTGTTGATTACGACTCCGACTTTCTCGTCCGCACGCCGGATTGCCTCAGAAGCCGTCGTCCATCTGCTCTCCATGCTGCCGCCCGCATATACGTAATACAGCTCCTCCCGCTTTTCATTCGGCGAGATCTGAATCGTCTTAGAACCGTCATGCACCAGAAGTTTTGCACTTACGATCTGCAGATTCTTATCACTGATCTGCGTGCCGACGCGCAGCACGATCTCCGTCTGCTTCACACCGCCTCCTTTTGTCGCGATACCGTACACGACGTCTTCCTGCGTATCTGTGCTTACGATAGAATCCTGCGGCGCCTCTGTATACGAACCGCCGCTTCCCGTCACTCTCGTAAGCAGAAGCGTATTATTCTGTAACTTTGCATCCGTCACGTATACGCCCGCCTGCTGATACGTTTTGATCTCCTTGCCCTCTTCGTTAACGATTGCAAGCATATACATCGGAAACAGCTCATTTCCCTCATCTAAGACGCTGACATCCGCGGAGGCAGCCTTTCCGTATACGAGATCCTCATTCATAAACGCTGCCGGACGGATATACTCATTTTCCGCACAGGTGATCTCCTGCACAGCGCCATCCTCAAAATCCATGATATAAAGCGTCCGCGACTGATAACGCTGTCCCTCCTTGAGCCATGCAAAATAACGGTTTGACTCAGAGCTTACGTAGCAGTCCTCCTTCACGCCGTCGATCACGCGTTCATACTCTCTCGTAGTCAGATCGATACGATACACGACGCCTTCCAGAAGCAGGTAACACTCGCTGTTATCGTCTGTGATATACGCCAGTGTATCTGTGTCCAGCTTGAGACTGTCGTACGCTTCCATCGTCCTGACGAACAGTATTTCCTCTACTGTCGCAGTCGCTTCTTCATAGTGATAGATCGCCACGCCGTTTTCGCCCTCGCGCCGTCCCCGATTCATATATCCGGTAACGACGAACCAGACGTCTCCCGTCTCCTCGACGCGGAGCACTTTGATATTGTTCTGATCGTAAAAATCGCGGTAATCCATATCCTCGTCCTGCGGAAAACCAAAGACGCGCGTCATGCGCCCGCCATTGATGCGGTACGTCCAAAGCTCATTCTCCTGCACGAACGCCACCGTTTTTTTCTTCTCATCAAAAGCAAATTCTATATTTCCGTCTGAGATTCCAAGTCTGATCCCCTCCGGTTCAAGCACATTTTTATCCGTATTAAAGATCTCTTCTGTCGAACGTGTAAAATCAAGCAGGAATACACGCGTATCTGTGTAGCGGAGCCTGTAAAACTCACTGACATTATAAATGTCCGTGCTTCCCTCGCTGTTCATTGCGGATATGCGGTAATCCAGTACAAATGACGCCGTGGTGCCGTTAATATCTACAAGCCCCGGCGTCGGTTTGTAATATGTCTGCGGGTTCAGCTCTCCCCACATAAGCTGATTGACAGAATCATGAATATCCATCTGTGCAAGCGACCTGTTTTCATCTGTCGACTCATCCGGCTCTACGACCGTACCGAGCGACTCCTGATCGCTTTTATTGACGCACTTATCATAAAAACCCGTCACAAAATCAAGATATGCCTCAAGATGCAGACCATCCTCCAGAAGCAGTCTCGTATAATAATAAATATCACGCCCGCCTGCCGTCACCTGAATTTTCAAAATATACTCCTGCTCAAGAAGCATATTGTTCTGTATCTGCAAAACGGCATTGACGTTGTTGTTGTTATCCTCCGTCGTCTTGATCACTTTCGTATTTTCCAGTGATTCCGCCCCGTCAAGCGTGAGCACCTCATACGATATAGCCTCAATATTCGTATCGAACGGCTGAATCTGGATCGCCAATTCGTGATCGTCATTCAGCACGGTCACCGTATCGCGGATATAATTGACGTCCATCTCGCGCGCGTATCCGTGCAGACAGTTATAATTCACGCCGTTATTCTGCATATATACGAGCGGAAACGTCGAGTTCTCCATTGCCTGCGCCGTGCTCGGCGGCGTCTGGTTGATGAACCGTCCAAATAGAAACACCGCCGCGATAAAGATCACCGTCAGCACGGCGGCATGTACCAAAATAGTTTTTAAAACCGATAATTTTTTTTGCATGATCACATCTCTCCTATCTCTGTCCTCCGCCATCGCCCAAAAGCGCTGCAAGCGTCGGGTTCACATGCAGAAACTCCATGCATGCGGTAAGCTTTGCATGGCCGTCTGACTGTCTCTTCTCCTGTTCTTTTTCCCGCACCGCGCGAATCAGGATATTTTTCGGCGTATGCTCCATATCGATAAACTCAAGCACCTGCACGCGGTAGCCTGATTCCTCAAGCATCGAAGCCCGCAGCCCGTCCGTCACAAGCGCCGCTATCCGCTCTTTTAAAAGCCCGTATTTTAATACCGGTTCGAGGATCTCATTTTCCATCTGTCCGTTCAGCTCATGCTGACAGCACGGCACCGACAAAATGGCTTTTGCATTCCACCCGACTGCCTTCGCAAGCGCATGATCCGTCGCCGTATCGCAGGCATGCAGCGTCACGACAAGATCCACCTGATCCACGCCCTCGTAATCCGCAATATCTCCCGTCAGAAACTGCAGCTTTTCATAACCAAACTCCTGTGCGAGCGCATTACAGTGCGCGATCACATCCTCCTTCAGATCAAGCCCTATGATGCGCAGATCATAGCCGCGAAGCTCATGCAGATAATAATAGATCGCAAAGGTCAGATACGACTTGCCGCATCCAAAATCGATCATCGTCAGCTCCCTGCCCTTATCCAATACGGGACAGATGTCCTCTATAAACTCAAGAAAACGATTGATCTGCCTGAATTTATCGTACTTCGCACGCACTACCCTGCCCTCCGGCGTCATGACGCCAAGCTTCACAAGGAAAGGCACAGCCTGTCCTTCCGGCAGCAGGTATTTTTTCGTGCGGTTGTGGCTTAGATCGGCCTGCGCACGTTTTTGTCCGCACTGCTTCTTCTTGATCGTGACCTTTCCTTTTTTGCTCACAAGGACTGTCGCAGACTGTGTCGTCGTCTCGATCTGCATCTGTCTGAAATCCCTGCTCATCCATGTGAGCAGGGCCAGAACCATATCCTGTTCCGTATAATTTTTATGAAATTCTTTTTTTCCATCCCAAAGCGCAGCCTGAAACACCACGCCGTTTTTGCCTCCGACCGGTCTTACCTTAATCTTCTGCATTGCTTCCTTCGATTTCTGTCCGCTGACTACGATGTGTAGCAGCTCCTCATTCAAAATTGATTCCAGTAATGTTTTTAATTCTTCCATCTGTACTCCATGTTCTCAGTCTCTTACGTGCAATGCGGCTGTCCCGCGCCGATGCAGCAGAAACTTTTTTTGCTGTACCAGTCCCTCCGACTGTCTTACAGTTACAAATCAGTATACTATCCCTGATGGAATTCAACAAGTTTTTTAGCTGTGTTTTTCTAATATCTTCTGCGGCGGCACCTGCCATGCCTGCATCTTCTGTGGTGCATCTCCTGCAAAAGCATCACACGGATCATGTCGCCGAGCCAGTCCTGTCCGGCGCGTCCTCTTCTGCGTCCCTGATACTGCATCGAAAATACCTCCGGCATTTCCGGCTCCGTCATACTCTGCCACGCATCTTCCCCGTCAGCTGTACGCTGCCACGCTGCATCCGGCTGTTCTCCCGCCATCTGCCCGCTCATCTCCTGCTCCTTTGGCATCTGTCCGTTCATCTGCTGCTGCGCCTGCTTCTTTATCCGCTCCTGTATCCGCCATATCGTTGTCTGATCCGGATACGAATCAAACATCGGGCTTCCCTCGTATTCCATCTTGTCACATTCTTCCTCAACAAGCGGAAGAAGGAGCTTTGCCGCCTCCGGATACATTGCCTGAAGCGCGCGCAGATCGCGTTCCTGTTTCATCTGCTCCTCCATTTCCTGTGCGTACTCCGGCTGTGTAAAAAATGGTCTCACACGTTCCTCCTCTTCCTCTCCTTCATACGGATTCCAACCGCTCTGCCTGCGCTCCCTGTCAATTTCCTCCGCGCGCATCCGGTCGCTTCTGACGGATACCGTTTTGCTTCCGGCAAATGACGTTCTTCTTCCGGAATTTATATTGCGATACTGCATAATTTTCCTTCACCTCAAGATTTTCTTCCTTATTAGTATATGACGGAATCAGAAAATGTACCTTTGCATCCATACCGCATCTGTAGTAAAATACAAAAAGCATCTACACAAAATACAAAAAATGCTTCGCGGCATCCACGGCAAGTGCAGAAAGTATGTTTGCCGCATACGCTTTTATGACAGGAGGAAATTATGGCAAAGCAAAAAGAAGTGAAAACAAACGCCATGCGGATTCTCGACCGCATGAAGATTCCATATACAACGCACACCTACGAGTGCGACGAATTTACAGATGGGAAACAGACGGCTGATCTGCTCGGTTTTCCGCATGAGATCATGTTCAAGACACTCGTGACCGTAAGCCCCGCAGGAGCATATTACGTATTCGTACTGCCGATAGACAATGAACTGGATCTAAA
>CATZPU010000030.1 GCA_958422845.1 uncultured Lachnospiraceae bacterium
CGCAGCACTGCGGTCTACCTTGGTCGGATCTTTACCTGAGAAAGCTCCGCCTCCGTGTCTTGCATATCCGCCGTACGTATCTACAATGATCTTACGTCCTGTAAGTCCTGAATCTCCGTGCGGTCCGCCGATCACGAAACGTCCTGTCGGATTGATGAAAAACTTTGTTTCTTCATCGATCATCTCTTTCGGAAGAATCACATCAAACACATGCTTTTTAATATCCTCATGGATCTGCTCCTGCGTCACATCAGGATCGTGCTGCGTAGAAAGAACGACTGCATCGAGTCTTGCCGGCTTTCCGTTTTCATCATACTCCACTGTCACCTGTGTCTTTCCGTCAGGACGAAGGTAGGAAAGCGTTCCGTCCTTTCTCACCTTTGTAAGCTGGAGCGCGAGCTTATGTGCAAGAGAGATCGGGTACGGCATATATTCCTCCGTCTCGTTCGTCGCATAACCGAACATCATACCCTGATCTCCGGCGCCGATCGCTTCGATCTCATCATCTGTCATTTTATTTTCCTTTGCTTCGAGCGCCTTATCTACACCCATTGCAATATCCGTCGACTGCTCGTCGATCGCAGTAACGACGCCGCACGTGTCTGCGTCAAATCCGTATTTTCCTCTTGTATATCCGATCTCACGAACCGTATCGCGCACGATCTTCTGAATATCTACGTAAGCCTTCGTCGTGATCTCGCCCATAACAAGGACAAGTCCTGTCGTCGTTGCCGTCTCACACGCAACGCGGCTCATCGGGTCCTGCTCCATCAGCGCATCGAGAATCGCGTCGGAGATCTGATCGCACATTTTATCCGGATGTCCCTCAGTTACTGATTCAGACGTAAATAATAATTTATCCATCTTTCGTTCCTCCCTTTCTTTTTCTGGCTGCTTCTCTTCTTCAGGGAAGATCTTTCCCATGACATAAAAAATCCGCCATAAGGCGGACTTAATCATTCCAATCAAATCCCCTTATTGTTCGAGTTCACTCGCTCAGGTTGGCACCTTCCATGATCGGGGTTGCCGTGGCTTCACAGATCCTTTGTATCTCCACCACTCTGAATAAGAGAAAAGCATTTATTATTTTATACGTCATATAAGCTATCGTGTTTTTATATTTTTGTCAAGCTCTTTTAATTATATTATTCTTATTTTTTTGTAAACCGTTCGACGATATATCTGTTTGCTTCAAGCTCCTGCGTATCGTCGAGCGGTTCAAGCTCTGACGTTCCGTATTTTCTCTCCAGTGCGTTTTTTATCAGATAGTCGCATACGTGAGGGTTCTTCGGAAGCAGCGGACCATGCAGATACGTGCCGACGATATTTTTATAAAGTACCCCTTCTACACCGTCTTTCTCATTATTCCCGTGACCGAATACCACTTTTCCAAACGGCTTGTTTTCTCCGATATACGTGCGGCCTCCATGGTTTTCAAAGCCGACGATCGGATGATCAAACAACTCATTTTCGATCACGATATTCGAGATCAGACGCGGATTCCCCTGCTGCGTATAAAGATCAACGAGAGACAGCCCCTCTATTCTTCCATTGTCTGTGTCATAGTAGTGACCGAGGAGCTGAAATCCTCCGCAGACAGCGATCACGACGCCGTTATCCGCAACATATTTCTGGAAATCTCCGCGGATCATTTTTAATTTTTCACAGACAAGCATCTGCTCCCTGTCTGAACCGCCTCCAAGCAGCACAATATCAAGGTCTGAAAAATCCACCTGATCCGAAATATGAAATTCCTTTACCTCAGCTTCGATCCCGCGCCATTCACAGCGCTTCTTCATACACTGGATATTTCCCCGATCTCCGTAAAGATTCAGCAGATCGGGATATAAATGCCCTATCTTAATTTTCATGACAGCCTCCTGCCTGCTTCTTCTCCATTTCTGAGAGCATATTTCTCGTAGAAAACAGTGCCGTATAATTGACAAGCACGTAAAGATTCTTACATCCGTCCTTAATACGGGCTTCCACAGCGCTCTTTACGTCCGCGATCAGCTCTGAAGAAATATCGACGTACTTCATGCGCAGTCTCATATCCTCACAGCGGATTCCGCTGACTGTGATGGAACGGATCGACGGATCTGCGAAACGGTCAAAATCGACGTCCCAAAGCCATGAAATATCGGTTCCGTCCTGCGCGTTATCATTGATCACGATAATGACGTCCTTATCCTTCTCATCTTCCATCATAGCGGAAATGTTCTGATTGAAGCCTGCCGGATTCTTCGCAAGATTCAAAACGACATTTGTGCCGTCTATCTCGAAGCGCTCCATACGTCCGTTCTGCGGATTAAAGTTTTGCAGCACCCGATCGAAATTTTTGATCTCCATTCCCGCCGTGCGCGCTGCGCTGTAAGCGGCAAGGATATTGTAGATATTATAAAAGCCCCTGTAATTTGCCGCAATATGCCGTCCTTCCACATCAAACGCAAGGCCGTCCGTCATATCGATCGATGATGCCTCAAAGTCGATCTCCGGTCTTGTGAAATCACAATTCGGACAGTTGTATTTTCCGATCTGGCTGTAATGATAAAATTCGTACTCAAGAGGCGCGCCGCACTTTTTGCAGAACCGTCCCTCTCTGATCTCGTTCTCACTTTGCGCATCAAAGACCTTCTCCGTGATCCCGTACGTTTTGTACGGATTTCCGCTCTCCATCGCAAGATATGCGGACAGCGCGTCGTCGCCGTTTACGATCACCGTCATATCCGGCGCCATCTGCATCGCTCTTTTTAGCATATCCATCGTCGTATCTATCTCGCCGTACCGGTCGAGCTGATCGCGGAACAGGTTTGTCAGCACCATAAAATCCGGCTTAAAATGCGGAAATGTACGAAGCGTCGACGCCTCGTCTATCTCGATGCAGGCATAGTCCGCATCGAGCTTTCCGTTATTTTTTGCAGCAAGCACGAAGGCAGCCGCCACGCCTGCAAGCATATTGGAACCCGTATGGTTGCACACAAGCTTCTTTCCCTCTGACTCGACAGCCAGACAGAGCAGATTATTTGTAGTTGTCTTTCCGTTTGTACCACAGACGACGAAAATTTTCTCACGTACCTGCGAAGCCAGATCCCCAAGAATCTTCGGATCTATTTTAAGTGCAATTTTTCCGGCAAACGTAACGCCCTGTTTGCCGGAAAGCTTACATGCAGTACTGATGATCTTTGCCGCCCATATGGCAATTAACCTTCGTACTCTCATTTAGTTATTCTTCTTTCTTCAGTTCTTCTTCCAGTGCCTTTAATGTATCCTCTTCCGTTTTTGCCGCAGGCTCGCGCACCTTCGCAATGCTCGCTACCTTCACATCTGTATCCGTCTTGATGTTCATCAGCTTCACACCGCTCGTCACTCTGCCGAGAATGGAAATATCCTCGCAGGACATCTGGATAATGATGCCTTCTGTATTGATCATCATCACCTCATTATCACGGTTGACCGCCTTCACTCCTACGACGTTTCCTGTCTTTTCCATGATCTTGTAGCATTTTACGCCCTTGCCGCCGCGGTTCTGAGCCGTAAATTCGCTGATAGCCGTCAGCTTGCCCATTCCGTTTTCCGATGCGATCAGAAGATATTCGCCCTGCGTATCGAGCTGCATTCCGACTACTTCATCTCCGTCGGACAGATTCATTCCGATCACGCCCATCGAAACTCTTCCCGTACTTCTTACGTCCTGCTCACTGAAACGGATACACTGACCGTACTTTGTCACGAGGAAGATGTCTTTTTTATTATTTGTGAATTTGACCTCAATTAACTCATCTTCTTCACGGAGATTGATGGCAGCCAGTCCAGTTTTTCTCACATTTGCGAAATCAGTGATCGGCGTCTTTTTGACGATACCGTTCTTCGTCGCCATAAACATAAAGCGGCCTTCTTTATACTCCTTGATCGGGATCAGTGCAGTGATCTTTTCATCCGGAAGAAGCTGCAGAAGATTCACGATCGCAGTACCTCTCGCCATTCTTCCCGCCTCCGGAATCTCATACGCTTTCAGACGGTAGACTCTTCCCTTATTCGTAAAGAACATCAGGAAATGATGCGTCGTCGTCATCAAAAGCTCCTCTATGTAATCGTCCTCGATCGTCTGCATGCCCTTGATGCCCTTGCCGCCGCGGTTCTGGCTCTTGAAATTATCCGGCGTCATACGCTTGATATATCCGAGTTTCGTCATCGTGATCACGACATTTTCATCCGGTATCATATCCTCCATGGAAATGTCAAACGCATCAAAGCCGATAGAGGTACGTCTCTCATCCCCATACTTGTCCATGATGATCGTAATCTCTTTTTTGATCACGCCAAGAAGCAGATCTTCATCGGCAAGGATCGCCTTGTACTCTTCGATCTTCTGCATCAGCTCCTGATACTCTGCCTCGATCTTCTCGCGTTCCAGACCTGTAAGAGCGCGCAGTCTCATGTCCACGATCGCCTGAGCCTGCGCCTCTGTCAGTCCGAAGCGTTCGATAAGACCTGCC
The DNA here is from genome assembly GCA_958422845.1 of uncultured Lachnospiraceae bacterium. Classification (GTDB taxonomy): domain Bacteria; phylum Bacillota; class Clostridia; order Lachnospirales; family Lachnospiraceae; genus Choladousia. The sequence goes on from CATZPU010000030.1 coordinate 4,497, forward strand.
TTTGCAATCTGCGTATTCTGGGAGCCGCGGATAATACTGATGACCTCGTCAATATTGTCAAGAGCGATCAGCAAGCCCTGCAAAATATGAGCTCTCTCCTCTGCTTTGTTCAGCTCATACTTCGTTCTTCTCGTCACCACATCTTCCTGATGACGGATATAGTGCGTCAGCATCTCGTGAATATTCATGACCTTCGGCTGATTCTTCACAAGCGCAAGCATATTTACGCCGAACGTATCCTGAAGCTGCGTATGCTTATAGAGCTGATTTAGGATCACGTTCGCATTCGCATCTCTTCTAAGCTCGATATTGATACGCATACCTTCACGGTTCGATTCATCTGTGATCGCAGTAATGCCGTCGATGCGCTTATCGCGCACGAGCTCTGCCATCTTCTCGATCAGACGCGCCTTGTTTACCATGTACGGAAGCTCCGTCACGATAATACGGCTCTTTCCGTTTGGCATTGTCTCAATATTCGTAATTGCACGGACGCGCACCTTTCCTCTTCCTGTGCGGTAAGCTTCCTCGATCCCTCTCGTTCCGAGTATCTGTGCTCCGGTCGGAAAATCAGGTCCCTTAATGATCTCCATGATCTCCTCGATCGACGTATCTCTTTTTTCCTCTATGCGGTTGTCGATGATCTTTACGACAGCCGTGATGACCTCACGCAGATTGTGAGGCGGAATATTCGTCGCCATACCTACGGCGATACCGGAAGTACCGTTTACGAGCAGATTCGGGAAACGCGCCGGAAGTACGGTCGGCTCCTTCTCCGTCTCGTCAAAGTTCGGAGCAAAGTCCACGGTATTTTTATTGATATCGGCAAGCATCTCCATGGAAATCTTACTGAGTCTGGCTTCCGTATAACGCATCGCAGCCGCTCCGTCTCCGTCGACAGAACCGAAGTTTCCGTGTCCGTCGACAAGCGGATACCTCGTAGACCATTCCTGCGCCATATTGACAAGCGCTCCGTAAATAGAGCTGTCTCCGTGCGGATGATATTTACCCATCGTATCACCGACGATACGCGCACATTTTCTGTGCGGCTTGTCAGGACCGTTATTCAGCTCGATCATCGAATAGAGGACACGCCTTTGCACCGGCTTGAGACCGTCTCTTACGTCCGGCAGCGCACGCGCCGCGATTACGCTCATCGCATAATCGATATAAGATTCCTCCATCGTCTTTTTCAGGTCTATCTCTTTTATCTGGTCGAAAATATTATCTTCCAATGATTCTTCCTCCTGACCTATTCTTCTATGCAAAACTCTGTCTGAAATAATAAACTAAATATCCAGATTCCGAACCTTCTTCGCATTTTCCTCTATAAACTCGCGTCTCGGCTCTACCTGATCGCCCATCAGCGTCGTAAATGTCACATCGATCTCAGCCGACTGGTCCTCATCCATCACTACTTTTCTCAGAATACGGCGTTCCGGATCCATCGTCGTCTCCCAGAGCTGCTCGGCATCCATCTCTCCCAGACCTTTATATCTCTGGATCTTATTATTCTGGTCGCGTCCTACTTCATTCAGAATATCCTGAAGCTGCTCATCGCTGTACGCGTACCATACTTTTTTATTTTTTTCCAGCTTATAAAGCGGCGGCTGCGCCAGATATACGTAGCCCTGCTTGATAAGCTCCGGCATAAAGCGGTACAGGAACGTAAGCAGAAGCGTAGCGATATGCGCTCCGTCCACATCGGCATCCGTCATGATGATGATCTTGTGATAGCGCAGCTTCGTAATATCGAAATCCTCATGGATACCGGTACCGAATGCCGTGATCATAGCCTTGATCTCGGCATTTCCGTAGATACGGTCAAGCCTTGCTTTTTCTACATTCAGAATTTTTCCGCGAAGCGGCAGGATCGCCTGCGTCGCACGGCTTCTCGCCGTCTTTGCGGAGCCTCCGGCGGAATCTCCCTCTACGATATAGATCTCGCATTTTGACGGGTCCTTATCCGAACAGTCGGCAAGCTTTCCGGGCAGGGACATTCCGTCAAGCGCTGATTTTCTTCTCGTCAGATCACGCGCCTTTCTCGCAGCTTCTCTTGCACGCTGCGACATGATCGATTTTTCCACGATGATCTTCGCCACCTGCGGATGCTGCTCCAAAAAGATCATAAGCTGATCCGAAACGATGCTTTCAACAGCTCCTCTTGCCTCGCTGTTTCCGAGCTTCTGCTTCGTCTGCCCCTCAAACTGCGGCTCGCCGATCTTTACGCTTATGATCGCAGTCAGACCTTCTCTGATATCGTCTCCCAAGAGATTCTGGTCGCTGTCCTTTAAAAGCTTGTTTGCTCTCGCATAATCGTTAAACGTCTTTGTCAGAGCATTCTTAAATCCGGTCAGGTGCGTACCGCCCTCCGGAGTCGTGATATTATTGACAAAACTGTAGCTTCCCTCTGAGTAAGAGTCGTTGTGCTGCATCGCGACCTCGACGTACACGCCGTCCTTCTCACCCTCAAAAAACATAATATCCTCGTAAAGACCATTCTTGCCCTTATTCAGATAAGCGACAAATTCCTTGATGCCGCCCTCATAGTGAAATACTTTTTCTATTCTTTCTTCTTCTCTCTCGTCGATCAGGGCGATCTTGATGCCTTTTGTCAAAAATGCCATCTCGCGGAGACGCTGTTTTAATGTGTTAAAATCAAATACCGTCTCCTCAAAGATCTGATCGTCCGGCAAAAATGTCACCGTCGTACCTGTCTTTTCTGCCTCGCACTCGCCGATTACTCTCAGCTTATCTACGACGTGGCCTCTTTCATATCTCTGACGGTAGATTTTTCCGTCCTTGTAGATCGTTACCTCAAGCCATACAGAAAGCGCGTTTACGACAGAAGCGCCCACGCCATGCAGACCGCCCGATACCTTGTATCCCCCGCCGCCGAATTTGCCGCCGGCGTGAAGCACGGTAAATACCACCTCAACAGCCGGAAGACCTGATTTATGATTGATGCCTACAGGGATTCCTCTTCCGTTATCCGTAACAGTGACAGAATTATCTTTGTGTATCGTCACCGTAATATAATCACAAAATCCCGCCAACGCCTCATCTACCGCGTTATCAACGATCTCATAAACCAAGTGATGAAGTCCTCTTGACGAGGTACTTCCAATATACATTCCGGGTCTTTTTCTTACTGCCTCCAGACCTTCCAAGATCTGGATCTGATCTGCACCGTATTCTGCGCTCATTGAAACCCTCCTAATCTACTTTTCATGAACAGTTCCTTCAATTACCTGAAACAATTTATTTATTTTAAAATTATAACCGACAAAATCATCGATTCCGGTACATGTTATCATAGTCTGGATATGATGTATACTCTCAAGCAGATACCTCTGCCTGCTCGAATCAAGCTCGGAAAGCACATCATCCAGAAGCAGCACCGGCGTATCCTTTACATTTCTCTTTACTATCTCTATCTCAGCAAGCTTCAAAGAGAGAGCCGCTGTCCTTTGCTGTCCTTGGGATCCGTATTTTCGTATGTCTATTTTATCGATCAGAAAACACAGGTCGTCTCTGTGAGGACCTGAATTTGTGATTCTGGTGCGTATATCCTTCTCTCTGTTTTTTCTCAGAGAAGCGGCAAATGTTTCGAGCGTTTCACTGCACTCGTATTCCAGAACGAGATGTTCCTTCCTGCCGGAAAGATTGCTGTGGATCTCCCTCAAAATATCATTCAGCTCGGAAACAAATGTCTGGCGCAGCTTAATGATCACACTTCCGTACTGGATCAGCTGTTCATCCAGTATATCAAGCATCGGATCAGACTCTTTATAAAACGAAAAATCCTTCAGAAGCTTATTTCTCTGAAGAAGGACTTTGTTGTAATTAGACAGGTGATAGAGATAGATCTTATCAAGCTGACACATCTCCATATCAAGAAATCTTCTTCTTTCCGAAGGACCGTTTTTTATGATATTTAAGTCCTCCGGAGAAAAAAACACAAAATTTCCAAGCCCGATAAGTTCACTTGCTTTTCTTACAGGCACTCCGTTTATAGCGATCCCCTTTGTTTTATTTTTCTTTAAATGCATATCGATGCGGTAAGGAATATCGCCTTTTTTTATTTTCATGCAGATATGGGACTCGTCATCTCCAAAATGGATCAGCTCCCTGTCCTTGCTGCCTTTATGGGAACGTGTCGTTCCGCACAAATAGACAGCTTCCAGTATATTTGTCTTTCCCTGCGCATTGTCTCCGTAAAAAAGATTCGTCCCTTTATCAAATTTAAGTTCCAGATTGTTATAATTACGAAAATTATTTAGTTTTATTGACTCGACGATCATTTTTACACCATCTCTACGCGATTATTTTACTATTTTTACAATAACATCACCACAGGAGATCTCATCTCCGGCAT
>CATZPU010000031.1 GCA_958422845.1 uncultured Lachnospiraceae bacterium
GAGCCATATAGTGACTTTCCAGAGAGGTCGCAAGATCTGTGATCGAGCCGCCTGCTTTTCCTGTCATAATGTAATCGGCAAACTGCTCCAGCATTCTCGTATCGCCTCCTGCATGACCGCCAAAATCAGACGTCGTCTTTGTCAGATCGATGACCTGCGGCTCTTTTCCGAATGCAGTGTATGTGATGCGGTTTTCCGACATATATCCCTCAAGCTCTCCGAGCGTACCCATTACCTTAATATAACGATCGCATCTTGCGCTGAAGGCGCTCATCGAAAAGGTGACTGTGATGCCGCGCTCCATCTGCATATTCACGACCTGATGATCGACCACGTTGTTGTCGCAGTGGTAAACGCATCTTCCGTACGGCCCATTTGCCAGCGCCTCGCGCACGTTTTCCTCCGTCGGATGACTGACTACCGTATTGACCGGCCAGCCGTCGCCGGAGCGCACGCCCGTCTTTTTATCTGTAATATAGATCTTCTCCGCATCGTACGGACAATTCTCTTTTGCAGCACACCCGTCCAGACAGCGCATGGCTGCGCCCTTCGGCGCGTTCTCCTTCGTAAAATGCGACAATTCTCCAAATGACGTAATGCTTTGGCAGGAAGCGTCCGTAAGCCATACGATCAGATCCATATCGTGACAGCATTTTGCAAGGATCATCGGGCTTGTTTCTTCTGAATCTCTCCAGTTCCCGCGCACGAAGGAATGCGCCTGATGGAAATATCCGACGTCCTCCCTCGCCTGCACGGACAAGACGCGCCCGATGCTGCCCTCTTCGATCATTTCCTTTATCGTTCCGTAAAACGGCGTATAGCGCAGTACGTGACAGACGCAGACCTTGCGCCCACACCGATTCGCTGTCTCAAGAAGCGCCCTGCACTCATCTGCATCTGCCGATACAGGCTTTTCCAACAGCAGATGATACCCTTTTTCAAGCGCCGCCGTCGCGTGTCTTACGTGATCGCGGTCCTGCGTGCAGATAAACATCACGTCGGCAAGCCGCTCCTGCGCCAACATGTCTTCTGCATTATAAAAGCAGTTCTCCGCTTTCAGCCCATAGAGCTTCTTTGCCTCCTCTACGCGATCCGCTCTTAAGTCCGCCACCGCGGTAAGCTCCATTTTATCTGCAAAATCTGGTATATGCTTTGCATATACATCGAGTCCTCTGCTCCCAAGCCCCAAAATGGCTATCGTCATCTTTTTATCCATCGCTCTTCCTTCCTCACTTTAAAATTGTTGAAAGAATCGTATTATTCTCTTCGACGCAGTCTCGCGCCTTTTCAAACTGAATAATACCGCGGTACGTCTCGCCGTAGATCGGCGCTTCCATCGTGCTCGAACCGTACGTATGGGCTTCAAGTGGAAGCTGCCCTGCATTGATGATCACATTACCGCGCACTACCACATTCCTACAGGAAGAAAGATACATCGCCAGACGCGGACAGTCAATAAAAGAATTTTTCTCTATTAAAATATTTTCAAAAACGCCCTCTTCTGTCCTGCCGTCCGGCAGATAAACGCCCATATAAAGCTCCGCCATCTGCCATGCGTTCAAATCGCAGTGACGGATCACATTCCGGCGCAGGATCAGATTTTTCACGCCATGTCCTTCGCTCCAGCGCGATTCGCATCCTGTTTCGATCTGTATCGCCGCCCCTTGAATATTCTCGAATATATTATCCTCCACCAGACCGTTTGAGCCCTGCAAAAGCACGCCTCTGGCGCGGTTGTTTGTAAATCTGCATCTGCGGATGATATAATTCTGCGTCCGAAATCTCTGATTCCACAGCACCGTATCAGGCGGAAGCTCTTTGGGAAGCTCGTCCGCAAAGGTAAGCAGACACGTTCTGCTCTCCGGCCGGTACGAAACGTCCGTCAGTACGGACGTAAATCCCATCGGAGAAAGATCCGGCATACGCAGCTCCACCGGATACCCTTTTTCAAAGAGCACCGCTTCCTTCGTCACACGCTGCGCAAGCAGCGTATGATCGTCGATGCGCTGCGCGCCCATGGAGGAATTGTCATGGATATTGATGCAGTCGTCCCCCGCATAGCCGAATTCACAGTCCTCAATGATAAAACCGCCCTGTGAGTTGCATACGTGGAGACAGTCCGTCGCCGTAGAAATATTGCGGACGCAGCCGGGGCGTACCGTCACGCGGCAGTTTTTGAAGTGCAGTCCGCTGATGTCCCCGTTTCCGACAAATCCGCTTCCGGGCGCAGAGTAAAGCGTGATACGATCCAGCGTCACATCTGTGGAATCCTCGATCGGAACCGTCAGAATATCGTATTCATAATGGCGGAACCGGAAGCAGTCGCCGCGGTGAAAATATTTCTTCGTAAACTGAGGATCGACCGTGTAAAACCGCAGCGTCGACGGCCCCGTCTTCTCCTGCTTTTGCAGAAAAATATTCGACAGCTCTCTTACAAGCGCCTGCATCTTTTTATCAGACTCCTCTTCTCCGCTTTTCTTTACGTGATCGTTGTAATACGGGCGGAACTCGATACCGCCCTCAACCCCCGGCGTATAACGTTTCGGATCGAACGGCCCTACAATGGAAAAGCGCATATCCTCCGGTATATCTTTCCTCTCAGGAAAAACGCACTCGATATAGCTTCCGTCGGAAGCGACGCTCGTGACCGTTCCGACGCTCGCAAGAGGTGTTTTCTCCCAGTTCCAGTCAAGCACAAGATCTTTTATAAGAATACGGCGGCTGCGTTTCACGGAAATATAAGAAGCGACCGATTCAAAGATAAATTCGCTTCCCCGTCCGTCAAGAACGAAATCTTCCATATCATCGATCGGAAGGTGCGCCTCTCCCTCACAGCTTCTGAAATGGTAAACGCCCTTTGGTACAGTCAGCTTCCTGATCCCGTTCTTACGACAGTACGCAAGCGCCTCCTGAAACGGCTTCGTATTATCCGCCTCCTCGCTGACTCCGAAATCCGCGGCATTTGCCTCCGGCAGGCCGTCATGCTCCTGTGCAGACGGCAGCAGAATCGTAAGTGTTTGCAGTTTTTTTTCCAATTCATCAAATACAAGTGTATCGCTCATATCGTATTCTCCCTTCTCACCCCTTGACTCCCGACGCTACGATGCTCTGCTTGAGCTGCTTGGAAAACAGGATCGACAGTAAGATGACCGGTGTGATCGTCACGACGGCAAGCCCCATCAGCGCGTTTTGCTTCGTGCCGAAATTGTTGGAAATATTGTACAGCGCAACGTTTAATGTCCAGAGCTTCTGATCCTCTGTCACGAGCCATGCCCAGAAGAAATCGTTCCAGTTGCCGATAAATGTCTGCAGCGCGATCAGGGAAATGATCGGCTTCGACAGCGGCATACAGATCTTCGTGTACAGATACATGCTGCCCGCCCCGTCTAAAGACGCCGCCTCGAAATAACTGCCCGGTATCTGGTCAAAGAAGCCCTTGTACAGATACACATAAAATCCGTACGGATAAAGGAACGGAAGCAGCAGAGCCGCGTAGTTGTTGTACGCGCCCATTTCGCGGTACATGATAAGCTGCGGGATCATGATGCTCGCAAACGGAACCATCATTCCTCCAAGGAAAAACAAAAGCACGAATCTTCCCGCTCTCGGTGAGAGCATGCGGCTGATAACAAAGGCGCTGATAGAACATAAGATGACCTGCGCGACCATTGCAAAGCCGATGACGATGATGCTGTTCATCACAAACGTCATAAAGCCCCATTTCACTACATGCTCGCTGTTCGGATAGATGTATGCCGGCATTTGCAGGTAATACTTAAAGCTCTCCAGTGAAAGCATCGCATTCGTTTTATCTTTCACGCTTACAAGCTTACCTGTCGTCTCATACTTTTCCGAAAGCAGCGTCTCGATCTGCTCAAAGAAACGGTCGTTTGCGCCCTCCGGCATGTCGATGGAAAGACCGTTTAAGTCAAACTCATACCCGATCGACTCACACGCCCTTACGTAACGGTCGCCATGGAGCAGCACTTCTTTTTTGATCGCAGTCTGCTTGTAGACGCCGTAATCGCGCTCCATCTGGAGCTTCATCTGGTGCGCGCGCGAATAAAATACCGTTTTTCCGTCCATTACGCCGCAGACTTTCGTCTCCATAACAGACTCGTCTGCCATCTTGAAGTTGATGCCGAACATAGCGAGCACCGCATCCTGCATCATAACGTCCTTCATTTCCTCTTCATTCTCAAATTCCATACCGGTATAGTCAAAGACAAGAGAAACGCTGTTCGCCTTGCCCGGCAGAAGTTTCGGCGGCACTTCGTATATCTTCGAATTGTCCTTCATGGAGCTCGACACCGCAAAAATGAGCGGATACAGCATCAGCGCTGCAAAGAGAAGCGATACTGCGACTGCGACTGTTTTCACGAACCGCTCAGATCTCCCGCTGATTTTCTTTCCTTTTTTTCTGTTTTTCATCGCTTCTACCTCCCTCACGCCTTTTCTGCCTTCTCAAAGTGCATCTCCAGCATCGTAAGAGCCGCGATCACGATCAGAAGGACGACTGACGCCGCCGAGCCGCGTCCGTAATTAAGGTCGTCGTTGAACGCATTGTAGATGAAGATCGCCTGCGTCGTCGATGCACCGCTCGGTCCTCCCGATGCATACATATACGGAGCGTCAAGAAGCTGCATGGTCGTGATCACGCTCATAATAAGCTGAATAAATATCATAAACGATATGTTCGGCAGTATAATATGAAAGATACGCTTAAATCCGGTGCAGCCGTCAAGCGACGCCGATTCCATGATGTCCGGAGAGACGCCCTGAATCGCCGACAGATACAAAAGAACCGTCAGTCCTCCGCCGAGCACGCCCGGAAAGATGATGCAGAACTTGACGAGATTCGGATCGCTCAGCCACGCCTGCGGCTGACCGCCGAAAAATTTCACGGTCTGATTTGCCACACCGTAATCCGGATGCCAGATCCATTTCCAGATAATGACATTGACCGAAGTCGGGATCAGCGCCGGAAGGATATACAGCGTCGTCAGACATTTCTGCATCCTGCGCAGCTCATTTAAGAGAAGCGCCTGAATCAGCGGAATGAAAAAGCACATGCCAAGCTGCAGCATCAGGAATATAAAGGTGTTCTTCCATGAATCCCAGTAAAACTGCATATTGAACATGCCTGTGTAATTCGCAAATCCGACGAACCGTCCCGGAGGATCGATCGGATCGTACTTAAATAATGAAATATAAAATGCGCTGAAGATCGGATAATACTTCAGCCATATCGTAAAGACGATCGGCAAAAACAGTATGCACCACGGTGTTATTTTTTTTCGGAACATGTAACTGCCCGGTCTCAAAAGTGTATGTTTCTTCTTTGTCTGCATGCCTCTACCCCCTGCTGTTTTTATCCAGTATAATAAATATCAGCCGTTTCTTAAAATATGCTAAATACACTTCCATGTCACTTTTTTTAACCTTCTGCCGCCGCACCCGCCCCACCTTAAAATAAGTGACGTATTTTCTTTTATCTCGTTAATTTTCTTTCGTTTTCAGAATCAAAAACATCTGGTATCATAGCAGTATCACAAAAAAGCTCCGGCAGGAACGAACGAGCCGGAAAGAAGGAGGATATGATTATGACGAAAAAAAGATTCCTTGCATCGGCGCTTTGCCTTTCCATGACAGCATCTGCCCTTGCCGGAAGCGGCCTTACGGTATTTGCAGAAGAGGAAAAAGAACCGGTAGAGCTTACCCTGTGGGTAACGAGCCGTAATGAAGATGACTGGAAACTTGCATTTGAAGAAGAATTCCTTGCCGAGCATCCGTGGATCACACTGAATAAAATCGTAAAGGAAGGCGATCCGGGAAATGAATTTTATCAGGGCGTAGCGGCAGGAAATGCTCCTGACCTCGTAAACTGTTCCTTTACTATGATGGATTCCTATATGACGTCCGGCATCCTTGAGCCGCTCAATACTTACGTAGAGGGCTGGGATGAGTGGAGCAGCTTTACGCAGGAATACGTAGATATGTTCACAAAAGACGGCACTGTATACGGTATTCCGAATACGGTCTCCCCGATGCTCTTTGGCTACAACAAGGCTCTCTTTGCAGAGGCAGGGCTTACAGAACCGCCGAAGACATGGGACGAAGCGCTTGAGATGGCAAAGAAGCTCAATGATCCCGACAATCAGGTATCCGGCTACGCGACGCTGGCTGCCGAGTGGACAGAGTGGTTCTTCCAGTATTACGTATGGCAGGCAGGCGGCGATTTGACGAAAGAAAATGAGGACGGCACAGCAGAGCTTACTTTCACAGATCCGGCAGTACTTGAGGCTGCAAAGTATTATCAGACATTAAAGAGCGAAGGCGTTCTTCAGAGCGACCTGACGCTGAAATTCGGCGATCTGACGACGAATTTCGCACTTGGCAAGATCGGCATGATGCCGTTCGCTTCCGACTGGGTAGCCGACGCCGTATCAAACGGTATGGACCCTGATGACCTCGGACTGTGCCTGCCGCCTGCAGGACCGTCCGGCGAGCAGACGACCGCGATCGCAGGTACGTGCTACGTGATCAATGCAAAAGCAGATCAGGCAAAGAAAGACGCTGCATGGGAATACATCGAGTTCTTCAACAACAAAGCGTACTTTTCTTCCTATTTTGAGAACCTCGCTACAAAGGGCGCTCTCAGTCCGGTCATCATCCCGCGCGACGATATGAGCGTAACAGATTTCTATGAGTTCCCGGAGGGCTACAACGAAGTGCTTGAAGGCGCTAAGACAGTCGGCCGTCTTGAGTTCTACGGCAAGGCAGATTTCGGTTCCTACGTAGACCGCGCAGTACAGAAGATCCTTACCGATCCGAATGCCGATCCGGAAACAGAGTTTGCAGAGGCACAGAAACAGTGTGAAGCAGAAGTTCTCGCAGACTTTAACGAAGCCAACAAGAAGTAACAGGTTTTGAAACCCTCGTTACACTTTCTCCCAAGAGGGGCGCTGCGGCGTCCCTCTTTTCCCATTATAAGAAATCCGTTGTTCTTTCATTTCAAATTGTGATAAAATAGACAAAGCATAAGACTATTAGCAGATGAGATCATTTTTTACAGACGGAGGATACGTATGAAGCTTTTTCGTACTGTCAGAAGTACCTTTCACCATTTTAATTCATTCATCAAACGGCAGCTCCGCAAGGTCGGAATCTTCAAGCGGCTTAACATCTCGTTTTTGCTCCTTATCCTGACTGCCTCGCTGTTTCTGACTGCGTTTTTCTTTCACCAGTATTCCTTCGAGCTTTCCTTAAATCTTGACCGCTACGCTTCTTTACTCGTTCAGAATGTTAATCTCAAGATACGCGACACGATGAAGCAGTATGAGGATATTGCACGCAGCTTCTATGATGATACGCTCGTCATGAACGCCGTCACCCAGAATGCGTCTCTGTCCGCTTCGGGCAGCCCTGCGAGGCAGGCGCGCTTCGATGCGAATACGTATCTGATCGAAAGCAAGCTGTATTCCATGCGCCGCAACCAGAAACACATCGTCAACGTCCAGTTCGTCTCCCCGACGCACCAGTATCACATGGTCGAACAACACGGCTTTCAGCGCGGCGGCACCATACGCGATATGGACAGCTTTTACGAGAGCGATTTTTACCTGCTCCCTCAGCAAAAAAAAGGCTATCCTGTGTGGATCGACGGCGAAAGCCAGAGCTCTACCTTCTACAAAAACGAGCAGCATTTCTACGGCATCGCCAACATCGTCACGCTCTCGGTCGCCGTATATGAGCCGTCAGATCGGGATTTTCTCGGAGTGCTGCTGATGAATATCGATCTGAACACGTTCTCTTCGGCAGTCGAGGATTACGAAGAATACAACGACGGAAATATGTTTCTCGTCGGAAGAGACGGCGTGCTCAGTTGGTTCAGTCCCAGTCTTTCGGCTCCGTCTTTTCCGCAAAACGACGCGCTGTACGAAGAGATGTGCGCCGCAGGACAAGGCGTGATGCGCACGACTTCTGAAGATCAGGAGATCCTGCTCTCATACGAAAAGGTATCGGGCACACAGATGTTTTCCTGCTACGTCGCAAGCCTCGACCGCCTGATGGCGCGCGCGTACCGAATCCGCAATCTCTGCGTTCTCGTTCTCGCCGGTATCGTCATTGCCTGTTTCGTGCTTTCCTGGTACGTCACAAACAGTATCTCCGATCCGGTCCGCCGTCTGATCACAGTCATGCAAAAGACAGGAAGCGGAAAATGGACGGCGCGCTACGAAAACAGCGGTCACGATGAGATCACCATACTGGGAGACTGCTTCAACGAGATGGCTGAAAATACAAACCGACTGCTCGATCAGGTCTATCTCTCCGAGATACGCCGTCAGCAGGCGCTGCTGAGCTTTAAGAACGCGCAGCTTGATGCGCTCCTGATGCAGATCAATCCGCATTTTCTCTACAATACGCTCGACATCATCCGTTGGGAGGCCATGTATGAAGCAAACGGGGAGAGCCGCGTCACGCAGATGATCGAAAAATTCAGTCAGCTCTGCCGTATGGGAATGCGCACCGGAGGAAACACGATCCCGCTTGGCGAGGGCATCGAGCACGCGTCTACGTATATGGAAGTCATCAATTTCCGCCACCGCGACAAGATCGGGCTGATCCTTGAAACGCAGGTCGATGCAGACTCTGTCTACATCCCACAGTTTATGCTTCAGCCTATTCTGGAAAATGCGGTCGTACACGCCTTCGGCGATGCAAGCAGCGGTTATTTTATCCGCATCCGGTCGGTACAGGAAGCGCAGACACTGCACATTACCGTCTCCGACAACGGACGCGGCATGACCGCAGAAGAGCTCTCTGCTTTGC
>CATZPU010000032.1 GCA_958422845.1 uncultured Lachnospiraceae bacterium
GGCTCGTTTCAAGCGGGCTTACCGCAAATCAGGAAAGCTATGACTATGCGCTGTATGCTTCGGGAGAAGCGATAGCAAGCGGAGCTTATGAAGCGCTCAAAAAGGAGATTGCAGAAGATTCCGGTGTGGAAAACGTCAGGGAATGGTATTTGGCAATGTTTGCCGGAGACGTTGCAGTATCGGTCTACAGCGACGAGTATTGGGACGCAGTTTATGATATTATGAATTCGTATCATCACGGAGCTTTAAGCCGTGAGGAGTTTGAAAAGGAGTGGCGGCAGGAGACTCGCCCGATCAATATACTTTCTGTGGACGAAAAAACGTTTCAGGAGATGGCAGAGATCTGCGGCGCTGATACCGGCGCGCTTTTGGATAATTCGGCGATCGTGCTCGGCGAAGGTGAGTTTTCTACAGATCAGATAGGCGTGATGGGGATGGAGCCGGATCGCTATCGCTATTATCGCATGGACAATATGACGAACCTGAAGTCGGGCGACGAATTTTCAGTGCGCTTTTATTCCGATCAGGAAGAACAGTATATCAACCGGAGTTTTTCAGTTGCCGCGTGTGCCACGATGCGGCAGCTTGGAGAATACTTAAGCGGAGCGGGTGATTATTATTTCTGGATCATCACAGGTCCGCAGGCAGGAGGGGACGTTGCCGCGATCACGGCAGATGCGCAGGGCGTTCCGTATATGACGCCGGAGCTGCAGATTCGTCTGAGTGAAGAAAAGACCGATCTGCTGGAAAGGCTGTCGCAGCTTACCGAGAGCGGGGACGGACCGTTCCATCTCGCAAAAGCAGGATATGTGCAGAGTCTGGAATCGACGGTCGTTACCCTTGCCGACTGTCTGCTCTTCTCTTTTGTCGTACTGGCGTCTCTGATCTGCCTTTTGAATCTGTTCAATTCGGTGCGGGGGTGGATACAGGAAAGCGCACATGAATACGCGATCCTCTGGTCGGTCGGTACGACGGAGGGACAGATGAAGAAAATGCTGCTTTGGCAGTGTTGCACAATCCTCCTGCGGGCGATACTGATCGCGATGTTCGGAGCAGGTATACTGATCGCGCTGATTGGTTTTGGCATGATGACGATATTCGGCAATCTGCGGCTGGAGCTGCCGTTTGCGCTGTTTGCATTGTCGGTGCTGCTGACCGGAAGTATTCTTGCATTGTTTGGCATTGCAAGTATGAAACGGGTGAGCACGAAAACAGATATTATGGGGATAAAACAGACAGATAATTGAGAGAAACGGAGGAAGACAGGCGTGACAGTATTGGTCGTTGAGGATGATGAGATTATTCTGGAGGGACTGAAATTTGCCCTGATGCAGGAGGGGTATCGCGTCCTTACTGCTATCAGCGTGGAGCAGGCAGAAAAGATCATACAGGCGGAAAAAACGATCGATTTTTATCTGCTCGATCTGATGCTTCCGGATGGAGACGGATGTACGCTCTGCCGCAGGATACGCAGCTTTAGCGATGCGCCTGTACTGTTTCTGACTGCGTGCGACGACGAGGTGAGTACGGTGCGTGCGCTGGAGCAGGGAGCTGATGACTATATCGCGAAGCCGTTTCGCATCAGAGAGCTTCTGGCAAGGATGAAAGCGATCCGCAGAAGAACGGCAGGCGCGCAGCGCACAGAAGCCTTGGGAGATGCCGGATGGGAACGGGGCATGTCAGGATCTTACGGGCAGGGCACATCCGGCGAAGCGGGATCGGATATGGCAGAAAATGATAAGCAGGGCGCGGCAGAAAGCGTCACGATAGGAGAGATGCGTATCAACCTGCGCACCGGACGAATGTATCACGGAGAGGAAGAGGTGGCTCTTACTGCGATGGAATATCGCCTGCTTCTGATTTTTTTGAATCACCGCGGAGCGACGCTTACACGCAGACAGATACTTGGCTGTATCTGGGATGAGGCGGGCGATTATGTGAACGACAATACGTTAAGCGTATATATCAAACGGCTGCGCGCAAAGCTTTGCGATGCGCCTGAGGGCAAACTGATCCAGACCGTGCGCGGCATCGGATACAGACTAGTATAATATCGTCAGAAAAGAGA
The DNA here is from genome assembly GCA_958422845.1 of uncultured Lachnospiraceae bacterium. Taxonomy (GTDB): domain Bacteria; phylum Bacillota; class Clostridia; order Lachnospirales; family Lachnospiraceae; genus Choladousia. The sequence continues at coordinate 2,069 of CATZPU010000032.1, forward strand.
TACAGAGGATATGAAGATTGCAGTAGATACAGGGACGTTGGTACAGATCATAAGCATGCTTGCGACAGTTTTGTCAGGAGTCAGTATCTGGACGGCAGTTCTTTTGTGTGAACGCAGGAAAAGAAAGCGGGAACTGGAAGAGCTTACGCAGTATTTTATGAAGATACAGGATCAGGTGGAGCTTCCGAAGCTGTCAAAATGCGGCGAGGGGCAGATCGGCATTTTGCAGAGCGAGCTGTATAAGCTGATGATCCAGATGACAGAGCAATCGTCCGGCGCGCGCCATGAGAAGGAATATCTGGCGGATATGCTCTCAGATATTTCACATCAGATCAAGACTCCGCTTGCGGCGGTCACGATCATGACGGATCTGTTGAAAACACCGGAACTTTCAGAAGAAAAAAGACTGGAATTTGCGCAGCGGATCGATACATCAGTGAACCGCATTACGTGGCTGATACGAAATCTGCTTACCCTTTCGCAGCTCGATGCGCAGAGACTGAAGCTTAAGGGGGAGCAGGTTTTTGCGGCGGATTTCTTTGCGGAGATCACCTTGCCGTTTGAGCTGATACTTAAACAAAGAGGGATACGTTTATGCATGGAGACAGACGGGGAGATCGCATTTGTGTGCGACCGTCGCTGGACGGGTGAGGCTCTTTCTAATATCGTGAAGAATTGTATCGAGCATACGCAAAACGGCGGTCAGATCATCGTATCGGTAAGTCAGAATAATTTTTCCACCAATATCCGCATTGCTGATAATGGGGAAGGAATCTCAAAGGAACATCTGCCGCATATTTTTGAGCGGTTTTATAAGGGCGGAAATCAGTCATCGGAGAGCGTCGGCATCGGACTCGCCATGGCGGAGAAGATCATTACGCTGCAAAACGGGACGATTTTTGTGCAAAGTGAAGTCGGAGAGGGGACGGAGTTTCTGGTGAAATTTTACCGTTTATAGGACATTTTTCAAACGCTTTCCAAATGTTTTTAGCCTTTTATTTTTAGTTGCATTTTTATGCGGAAAATGGTATGATAGCCCTACGGATAAAAGGGAGTAACTGGCATACCGAAGGCTTGTATCGGTATGTATCTTCGGCGTCAGTACGACGGCAGATTTTGTCTGCTGTCCGCAGAAGGTTGAAATGGTGAGACTTTTACTGCACTTACAGGTGTAGTAGGAGTCTCTTTTTATGATATTAGGAAAGTTTTTACTCTCCTATATCATAAAATCAGGATGCGCAAGGACGCAAACGGTATGTAATTGCTGTGCAGTATGCATCCGACGCGTCAAAAGTGTGTTTTACATACTTTTATTTATATGGATTTTTATAAAAAAGTACAAGGAGGAAGGTACATGGAATTTCTAACAGAAGGATTAAAAATGCTTACGTGGCAGCAGGTGGTGATGTATCTGGTCGGTATCGCGCTGATCTGGCTTGCGATCAAGAAGGAGTATGAGCCTGCGCTTCTTTTGCCGATGGGCTTTGGCGCGATCCTTGTCAATCTGCCTGCGAGCGGAGTGCTCAATCAGATGCTTCCGGGAGTGGGAGAGACAAAAGGAATCATTGAATGGCTGTTCAATGTGGGGATAGAGGCGTCCGAGGCGCTTCCGGTGTTGTTGTTTATCGGTATTGGAGCAATGATCGATTTCGGTCCGCTTTTATCGAATCCGAAGATGTTCCTGTTTGGAGCGGGCGCGCAGTTCGGAATTTTTGCTGCGATCCTGCTCGCTGTGATCCTCGGATTTGATCTGAAAGACAGCGCGGCGATCGGAATCATCGGCGCGGCGGACGGTCCTACGTCGATTCTTGTATCACAGATACTGAAGTCCAATTATATCGGGCCGATCGCGGTAGCTGCTTATTCGTATATGGCTCTCGTTCCGGTCATTCAGCCGTTTGCAATAAAGATGGTAACGACGAAGAAAGAGCGCATGATCCGCATGAAATATGAGCCGGCAAGCGTAACGAAACGGACGAGGATCATTTTCCCAATCGCAGTAACGATCGTAGTCGGATTCGTCGCACCTTCTTCTGTAGCTCTCGTAGGCTTTTTGATGTTCGGTAATCTGATCCGTGAGTGCGGCGTATTGAATACGATGTCGGAGACGGCGCAGAATAATCTGTCGAACCTGATTACGCTTCTGCTTGGTATTACGATCTCATTCAGTATGCGTGCAGAACGTTTTGTGACAGTCAATACACTGATGATCATGCTGATCGGTGTGTTCGCATTCGTGGTCGATACGATCGGCGGCGTGATGCTTGCGAAACTCATCAACCTTTTCTCAAAAGAGAAGATCAACCCGATGGTCGGCGCAGCCGGAATCTCCGCATTCCCGATGTCTTCCCGCGTCGTACAGAAGATGGCGATGGAAGAGGACCCAGGCAACATCCTTCTGATGCATGCGGCAGGAGCGAACGTATCGGGACAGATCGCGTCAGTCGTAGCCGGAGGAATGATCATCAACCTTGTGACTTCCTTCTTATAAGCGCAGTCGGATAAGGCGTTTTTGCAGAAGATAAATGGACTTACAGGCTTTTAGAAAGGAAAGGTAGAATTTATGGAAAATATACTCATGGCGCTTGAGATCATGTGGAAAGGCATGGCAGGTATTTTTGTTGCGGTATTGATCATCATGGTGATCGTATATCTGCTCGGAAAGATCGGAAAATAATCAGAAGTAGAAAACTATGCGGCAGGGGTAAGGCTGCATGGCTATGAAAAAGTGAGAGGATTCGCGGAAGAATATCGGCGGTTTCTCTCACTTTTCTTTTTTATCTTCCCCTGCCATTCCAACTGTGCTACAATAACCGGAGAAACCGATCGGGAAGTGCGGAAAAGGAACCGAGTACTTCCTGTTATGAGATGAACGGAGTTGAAATGAGGATGCCGGATTATACCATCGTCCGCTCAAAACGTCGCACAATGGCGATATGCGTGCAGGAGGACGGCTCGGTGATCGTGCGCGCGCCGTACAGGCTGCCGCATACGGAGATCGAGTCATTTGTGCAAAAAAAGCGGGACTGGATCGAAGCACAGCAGAAGAAATGCGAGGAGAGGCGAAGCTGCAAAATCACGATAAGCGGGGAGGAACGCGCCCGCGGGATAGAAAAAGCAAGAGAAGTGCTCGCATGCAGAACGGCGTATTTTGCGGAAGTGATGGGCGTGGATTACGGCAGAATTACGATCCGGGAGCAGAAAACACGCTGGGGGAGCTGCAGCAGCGCAGGCAATCTGAATTTTAACTGGAAGCTGATCCTTCTGCCGCCGGAGGCGCTTGATTATGTGGTGGTGCATGAGCTGGCGCACAGACGGGAGATGAATCACTCTGCTAATTTCTGGAAGATCGTGGAGCAGGTTCTGCCTGATTACAGGAAGCGCAGGGAAATGCTGCGAAAGGTAAGTATTTGAGAGGAAAGAAGGGGAATAAAATGATTAAGATACTGATTGTAGAGGACGAGGAGCCGATCGCAAATCTGATACGGATGAACCTCGTAAAAGCGGGGTATCAGTGTGAGATCGCTTCAGATGGGGAAATGGCGGCTGATATTATCGGCGAGCGGATGTTTGATCTGATGCTGCTTGACATCATGCTTCCGAAGCTGAACGGGTATGAGGTACTGGAGTACGCAAAAGACGTCGGGATTCCGGTGATCTTTCTGACGGCGATGGGAGAGACGCAGCAGAAGGTGAAGGGACTGAAGCTCGGTGCGGAGGATTATATCGCGAAGCCTTTTGATATTGCGGAGCTTCTTGCGCGCGTGGAGACGGTGCTCAGACGCTATAAAAAAACGGAAAGAAAGCTTGGATTTCTCGATATTGAGATCGATACGGATTCCCATACCGTCACACAGGGCGGCGATCCTGTCGATCTGACGATGAAGGAGTACGAGCTTCTTCTGCTGTTTTTGCGCAATAAAAATCGTGCGCTCTACCGCGAGACGATCTACGAAAACGTATGGGGCGGCGAGTACAGCGGCACAGGGCGCACGGTCGATCTGCATGTGCAGCGCCTCAAGAAAAAACTGGGGCTTGAGGATCACATCGTAGCGATATACAAGGTGGGATACCGGTTTGTAGTCTGAACGGATGTCAGGAGGAAAGAATGAAATTATCGTGGAAACTGTTTTTTATCACGACGCCTATTTTTATTATTTTTCTGACTGTGTTCGGAACGTGGATGGTGCAGGACAGTTTTGAAAAGAGTTTTGACCGCGAGGCACAGCAGTGTATCGTTGAGAATCAGATGTTTCAGAACTCGTATGAGCTTACCATGAATGCGCTGTCGCAGGAGCAGCGCGACCGCCTGTCGGTCCAGAAGATCGTGGAGAGCTTTCACCGCATGGACGGCGGACGAAATACGTCGGCGCGTATTTTAGCGCAGGACGGGACTGTGCTGTATCAGGACGGCGGATATGCCGTGCCGCATACGATTATGGAAAAGCTCGACGAGTCTCACAATGTAGGGTATGAGACGGTAAAAAAGGACGGCAATGTATATATCGTTGTGCTTGGCAGGAGTATTTTAAATGAATATATAGAGACAACGAAAAATATCACGCAGATCTACCGCAGCAGATCGGAAATGTATGAGAGATACCAGATCGGTGTGCTTTTGATGACGGTTTTAGTCGGAGCCGTGATCTTAGTCGTACTGTTTTTCGTCATGCGCAATATGCAGAAGCTCTCAAGGGCGACGCGCCAGTTTGCGCGCGGGCGGTACGATACGAGAGTCGATATCCGAAGCGGCGATGAGATTGGGACGCTGGCTTCTGATTTTAACTGGATGGCGAATGCGATGAATACGCAGATGGTACAGCTCCAGAATGAGGTGCAGCGGCAGGAGGAGTTTACTGCGGCGTTTGCGCATGAGCTGAAGACGCCTCTGACGTCGATCATCGGCTATGCCGATACGATACGCCAGATGGAACTTTCAGCGGAAGAGACGGATATGTGCGCGGATTATATATACAGGCAGGGAAAACGGCTCCAGTCGCTTTCCTACAAGCTTCTGGAGATGACGCTCGCCGGACAGCAGGAGATCATGTACCGCGAGATCTATATGCCGGAGTTTCTGGACGAGGTGAAAAAGACGGTCGGGCAGTCTCTTCTGGAAAAGAAGCTCACGCTTCATGTGGAGGCGCAGGGCGGAGTGATATACGGAGATCGGGAGCTGCTTGGCTCGGTATTCATCAATCTGATCGACAATGCCAGAAAGGCGTCTGACGCAGGAAAGCGCATCTGGGTGTACGGACGCGCCGTTCCCGGAGGATATACGGTGACTGTGGAGGACGAGGGACGCGGCGTTACGCCGGAGGAGCTTTCAAGGATCACGGAGCCGTTCTATATGGTCGATAAGTCGCGTGCCAGAAAGGAAGGCGGAGCGGGACTCGGACTGGCGCTTTGCCGTAAGATCATCGATCTGCATCAGGGAAGCTGGCAGTTTGAGAGCGAGCCGGGAAAGGGAATGCGTATTACGGTACTGTTCGGACTACCTGAGGTGACGGGACGCAGCCGTATGCGGCGCAGACGTCCGGAAAAACGCGAGAAAAAGACAGGCAAACGCCATGGGCGGAGGGCAGATGGGTAAGCGCTGCGGAAAGGAGCTTCTATGCGGCAGAAGGATAGGTGGAAAACAGTATTACAGTATACGATCGGCGTGGCGGCGCTCGCGCTTTGCGTCGCTGCAGCGATGTTTCTTCCGGAGCAGTACGCACAATGGTCGGATGAAAAGAAGCTTGGGAAGGTGACGCTTTCGAACCGCGATACGATCGATTTCTTAAATGCGCAGCAGCTTGATATAGAGGAACGTCTGCAGAAAATATATTTTGCGCAGGATTTTTATTTTGTAGAGTCGATCGAATTTTATCCGAGTCTGTATTTTGATTCTGAGATGGAGCTGTTGGAGCGGTGCGTCCGTCTGACGACGAAATGGTGCGATGCAGGGCTGCTTCCGGAGCAGTGTGAAACGATGGCGCGCGAGTTAGAGAAGGCGCTGAAAGAGGGGACAGACGAGTACGTTATCTCTCTTGATGTCGCAGGATGGGTAGGAATGAACAGCGGCGCTTCGGAAGAGATGATGATTCCGATGTTTTTGATCACGATTGAGGATATAGAGGACTGGGAAAGACTGTCGCTTGTCATGGACAGTGAAGTTGAGCTTCTCTACTGTGCAGTTTACAACGGGGCGGGTGCAGAAAGCCAGATCATAAAGGAACTGGGATACGGTACGGTAGAAGAGGCAGAGCAGTATTTGGAGAACCACGGGAGGCTGGACGAGCCTTCCATCGCGCCGCGGAAAATTGATTTTGCACAGGCGTTCGGAGCGAAAAGCGCACAGGCAGAAGAAACTCCGAAAGAATTCAATGTGACGGCGAAGCTTACGTTTGATACATTTGAGGCAGATGCGATACGCTGTCTTGTGACAGAGGATTATGCGGGATTCGGTATTGCCGCCGTATATGATGGGCAGAAAGGATGGCGTTTTCTGGATCAGCTTTTTAGTCTGTTATACGGTTCGAATGTGGAGGTGATCTCCACAGAGGAGTTCTTGTATCTGACTTCGAATGAAGCAAGCGAGGGTATGTCGGATGCGGAAGCATTACAGGAATATCGCTCGGAAGATGAAAATATCGCGGCGGATGAAAAATGATACAACTATGATACAATTTTGAGGACATTC
>CATZPU010000033.1 GCA_958422845.1 uncultured Lachnospiraceae bacterium
CGATGCGGAGATCCGCAACGTGATCCGTATTCTTTCCCGAAAGACGAAGAACAATCCGGTGCTGATCGGTGAGCCGGGCGTGGGCAAGACGGCGGCAGTCGAGGGACTGGCGCAGAGGATCGTGCGCGGCGATGTGCCGGAGGGACTGAAAAACAAAAGGATCTTCGCACTCGATATGGGCGCGCTGGTCGCAGGCGCGAAGTACCGCGGCGAGTTTGAGGAGCGTCTGAAGGCTGTGCTTGAAGAAGTCAGAAAGAGCGAGGGAGAGATCATTCTCTTTATTGACGAGCTGCATCTGATCGTCGGCGCAGGAAAGACAGACGGTGCGATGGATGCCGGAAATATGTTAAAGCCGATGCTCGCAAGAGGGGAGCTGCACTGTATCGGTGCAACGACGCTCGATGAATACCGCAAGTATATTGAGAAGGACCCTGCTCTCGAACGAAGATTCCAGCCGGTTCTCGTGGACGAACCGACCGTAGAGGATACGATTTCGATCCTGCGTGGTCTGAAAGAGCGGTACGAGGTATTTCACGGCGTAAAGATTACGGACAGTGCGCTTGTGGCGGCAGCTACGCTGTCCCACCGCTATATTTCCGACCGTTTCCTGCCGGATAAGGCGATCGATCTCGTAGATGAGGCGTGCGCGCTGATCAAGACGGAACTGGATTCCCTGCCGACGGAGCTTGATGAGCTGCAAAGACGTATCATGCAGATGGAGATCGAGGAGGCTGCGCTTAAAAAAGAGACAGATAAGCCAAGCCGTGACCGTCTGGAAGCATTACAGCGCGAGCTGGCTGAGCTGCGCGATGAATTTAACGGACAGAAAGCGCAGTGGGATAATGAGAAAAAGGCAGTAGAAAATCTGTCGGTTCTTCGTGAACAGATCGAAGAGATGAATAAAGAGATCGAGCTTGCAAAGCGCAGCTATGATCTGAATAAGGCGGCAGAACTGCAGTACGGAGAGCTGCCGAAGCTTCAGCAGCAGCTGGCGATCGAAGAAGAAAAGGTACAGGCACGTGATATGACGCTCGTACATGAGAGTGTGACAGAGGAAGAAATATCAAAGATCATCTCGCGTTGGACCGGTATTCCGGTAGCAAAGCTGACACAGGGCGAGCGTGCAAAGATTCTTGCGCTCGATGAAGAGCTGCACAAGAGAGTGATCGGTCAGGACGACGGCGTGGAGAAAGTAACAGAAGCGATCCTGCGCTCCAAGGCGGGTATCAAGGACCCGTCGAAGCCGATCGGTTCGTTCCTTTTCCTTGGTCCGACCGGCGTAGGAAAGACAGAGCTTGCGAAAGCGCTTGCGGAGAATCTGTTTGACGATGAGCAGAACATGGTGCGTATCGATATGAGCGAGTATATGGAGAAGCATTCTGTATCGCGTCTGATCGGAGCGCCTCCGGGATATGTCGGCTACGAGGAAGGCGGTCAGCTTACGGAGGCAGTCCGCAGAAAGCCGTATTCCGTTGTTCTCTTTGACGAGGTGGAAAAGGCGCATCCGGACGTATTCAATGTGCTTTTGCAGGTGCTTGATGACGGGCGTATCACGGATTCGCAGGGCAGAACGGTAGACTTCAAGAATACGATACTGATCATGACGTCAAATATCGGCTCGCAGTTTTTGTTGGACGGCATCGAAGCGGACGGCAGTATCCGCAAAGAAAGTCAGGATCTCGTGATGGAGCAGCTTCGTGCAAGTTTCCGTCCTGAGTTTTTGAACCGTCTCGATGAGATCATTATGTTTAAGCCGCTTACAAAAGATAATATCGGGCATATCATTGATCTGATGGTAAACGATCTGAACCGCCGTCTTGCCGCACAGGAGATTCATCTTGAGCTTGCGGACAACGCGAAGGATTATATTATAGAAGGCGGCTACGATCCCGTATACGGTGCGCGTCCTCTGAAACGTTTCCTTCAGAAGAACGTTGAGACACTGGCAGCGCGGCTGATCCTCTCAGGCAGCGTCGGTATGGACGATACGATCGTATTTTGCATGGAGGACGGAAAACTTACGGCGCGGGTAAAGCCGCAGGCAGAGGTCATTGACTGAGTATCCTGCTGTTTTCTGAAGCGGAAACGGTAAAATATTACGAATGAAAGAAGAAAAAGGCAGCGCGTGCGGTTTAAAAACGCAGCGTTGCCTTATAGAAGATCGTAGATAGAAGAAGAGCAGCCGAAGGCTGCCAGATAGTATAAGCGGCTGTGAAGCTGCTGGGCAGTTGGAAGGAGAGAAAAGATGAATTTACCACAGGACCCGATCATGCTTTTGAGCTATGTGAATACACAGCTGCGCGACAATTATGCATCGCTTGACGAGCTGTGCGCCAGTCTGGATACAGACCGCACGGTAATCGAAGAGAAGCTGCGTGCCGTGAATTATGAGTATGATGCAAAGCGAAATACGTTTGTATAAGCAGACAGAAAACGCAGCAAAATCAGATGCAGCATACGAAGCAAAAATACAGTACAAAAGAAAAAGACCGCCGTGCGGTGTACGAAAGGCAGTGAAAACTGTACTTTGTCTGTACACTGTGCGGAAGGTCTTTTTTTGTATCGGGTGTTGCATTGATTCCTTTGTTTATTCTCCCAGCGGTTCGATCTTTTCCCGATATATTTTTTTATACAGGATCACCGATACGATAATAGATACGACCTCTGCGATCGGGAACGACCACCATACGGCGTCCAGTCCGGCAACTGCGGCAAGAATGTATGCGCACGGAAGCAGGACGAGGAGCTGACGGCAGACGGAGACGATCAGGCTGTACATACCGTTGCCGAGCGCCTGAAATACGGAACTGAAAACGATGCAGAAGCCTGCAAACAGGAAGCTGATGCTGATCGTGCGCAGTGCCTTGCAGCCGATATTCAAAAGATCGTCGGACGGATTGAAGAAGCCCATCAAAACGTCAGGAATCAGATTGAAAGCAGCTATGCCAAGGAGCATAACGATGAAAGCTGCAATACTTCCGAGACGGATCGTGTGCGTGATCCGCTTCTTTTCTTTTGCACCGTAGTTGAAAGCAATGATCGGAACGATACCGTTGTTCATACCGAACAGAGGCATGAAGAAGAAGCTCTGGAGCTTGAAGTATACGCCGAGTACCGTGGCTGCTGTGGAAGAAAACCGGAGCAGGATCTTGTTCATTCCAAATGTCATGACGGAACCGATCGATGCCATCAGGATGGACGGCACGCCGACAGCATAGATATTTTTCACAGTCGGACCGTGAAAACGCATTCTTTTAAGGGAAAGCTTTAGCTCCTTGTTTTTGTGCAGATTAAAGAAAATACCGAGCGCCATTGCAATGATCTGTCCGAATACCGTCGCAGCGGCGGCGCCTGCAACGCCCATTTTCGGAAAACCGAAGTAACCGAAGATCAGGATCGGGTCAAAAATGATATTGATGATCGCTCCGATTCCCTGTGTGAGCATCGTATAAAAGGTACGTCCTGTCGACTGAAGCAGTCGTTCCATGTTGATCTCGATGAAAATACCGAAGGAGAAGATACAGATAATGGACATATACTGTGTGCCGTATTCCAAGATCTGCGGGTCCTGCGTCTGAGATGCAAAAAACAGACGAGAGCCGAAAATACCGATCAGAGCAAATGCGATATAGCTGAATACAGAGAGCAGTACGCTGACATTTGCAGTCTTTTCTGCCTGTTCATAATTCTTTTCGCCAAGACTCTTTGAGAGAAGGGCATTTACGCCGACTCCTGTACCGGTGGCGACTGCGATCATCAGATTCTGGATCGGAAAAGCGAGTGATACGGCGGTCAGTGCGTTCTCATTGATCTGTGCAACGAAAACACTGTCCACAACATTATACAGAGCCTGTACGAGCATCGCAATAACCATTGGAAGTGACATTGTGAACAAAAGTTTTGGAATAGGCATTGTCCCCATTTTGTTCTGCATAGGGGCAGCGCCGTCAGTTGTCGTAGTTTTTTCCATGAATGGACCTCCTTTGTATGTATTTAATTAGTTAAACAACTAACTATTGATTTACAGCGTTTACTATTGTAAAAGGAATAAAATATATTGTCAATGATTTTTGCGGCTCAATCACACTCTTTTTTCATTTTTCCTGTCTTTTGTAAAGCGAAATTACGGTGGATATTCCGGTCGTTTTTTCGTATAATGATACGTAAGGAATCGGGAGGAATAGAAGATGTCTGTAAGAAAACTTTCCAGAATGCTTTTTCTGGTCAACGGTCTCCAGCTCATACTTGGAACGGGAATACTCATAGGGCTGTGGGGCGATTTTATCACGTATTCGGAGGAAATCCAGAATATATCGATCATCATAGTGCTTCTTGGAAGCATACTTTCTATGACGGGGCTTGTCTCGCTTTTACGGTATCAGAAAAAGAATTATGAGGAAAATCTGAAAGGGCTGGAAAATCTGAATCTTAAACTTCGCGAACAGCGTCACGATTATCTGAATCAGATGCAGATCGTAAACGGACTTCTGGAGCTCGGTGAATTCGAGAGCGCGCGAGATTATTTACAGCCTGTGTTTAAGGATATTATGAAGGTGAGCCGTGCGCTTAAGACTTCGCAGCCGGCGGTCAATGCGCTCCTGCAGGCAAAGATGGAGGAGGCAGAGCGTCAGGGAATCGATTTTTATCTTGAGGTTGGGGCGCAGCTTCACGGTCTTTCGGTGGAGCCATGGGAGCTGTGCAAGATACTTGCGAATCTGATCGACAATGCAGTGACGGCGTTGTCTTTGCCAAAAGAGACAAAAACAGGAGACAAAGGACAGACTTCGGAAGCAAAAGAGCAGAACTCGCAGGTCGGAGAGCGGTGGATACGGCTTGGTATAGGCGAAAATCAGGAGGAGCATCTTTTTCTTATCAGAAATAACGGACCGGAGATACCGAAGGCGCAGCAGAAACTGATCTTCGGTATCGGGTACACGACGAAGAAGGAAGAGGGGCACGGCATGGGACTTGCGATCGTTTCTTCCATATTAAAAGAGGTTGGCGGAAGTATACGCGTACAGAGCAGTCCGGAGGAGACTTCCTTTGCGGTGACGATTCCGAAGGCAGGAAAGAGCGTGTCAGTTCACAGTCGGAAAATGACAGGTTGAGGTGCAAAATGTATAAATGATGCAGTACGTCTTTTTGTTTTTTTCAGAATGAATATAATGTAGATATAACCGAAAAGAAAATTATTCAGAGAGGAGGATGGACATATGGAATCAATGCAGCTGCTTGGTATAGTTTTATTGATCGCCGGATTCGTACTTGTCGGGATCGAGATGGTGCTTCCGGGATTTTCCATACCGGGCATCAGCGGAATCATCTGCCTGGTGACAGGCGTATTTATCATTGCAGACTCTGTGATGGAAGCGGCAGTTATTACGATCGCGATCCTTGCAGTTCTCGGTATCATGATGGCGGTGATCCTGCATCTTCTGTCACGGGGCAGGCTTAAAACGCCGATCGTGCTTGAAGATGAGCAGCGCAGGGCAGAAGGCTATTTAAGCTCAAGCGACCTGAAATATCTGCTCGGTAAGCAGGGGACGGCTGCGACAGATCTTCGGCCGACAGGCATCGGCAAATTCGACGGTGTGAATTTTGATGTTATGTCCGAGGGAAATTATATTTCTAAGGGGATGGAGATCGAAATTATCAAGGTGGAAGGTTCTAAGCTTGTAGTAAAGCAAAGAGGAGGAGAAGAGTATGAATAACATTATATGGATTGTGGTTCTTGGAATTATCGGTTTGCTGATCGTTTTGTTTTTTGCCTTTGTTCCGGTTGGTCTATGGGTATCTTCCCTTGCGGCAAACGTAAGGATCAGTATTTTCAATATGATCGGTATGCGTCTTAGACGCGTAAAGCCCGCAAAGATCGTAATGCCGCTGATCAAGGCAAGAAAAGCCGGACTTGACCTCGGAGTAAATCAGCTTGAGGCGCACTATCTGGCAGGCGGTAATGTAGATAATGTAGTAAATGCGCTGATCGCATCAGAACGCGCGGGAATTGAACTGGAATTTGAAAAAGCGGCGGCGATCGATCTTGCAGGACGAAACGTACTTGAAGCAGTAAAGATGAGCGTCAATCCGAAGGTAATTGAGACGACGAACGTTTCAGCCGTAGCAAAGGACGGTATCGAGCTTCTTGTAAAGGCGCGTGTCACGGTACGCGCAGATCTGGAACGTCTCGTCGGCGGCGCCGGTGAAGCGACAGTGCTTGCGAGGATCGGTGAAGGTATCGTCACGACGGTAGGTTCGTCTCTGTCTCACAAGGAAGTGCTGGAGAATCCGGACGATATTTCAAAGCGCGTGCTGAGCAAGGGACTTGATTCCGGTACTGCATTTGAGATTCTTTCGATCGATATTGCGGATATCGATGTAGGCAGAAACGTCGGCGCACAGCTTCAGAGCCTTCAGGCAGAGGCAGATAAGAATATCGCTCAGGCAAAGGCAGAGGAACGCCGCGCAATGGCGGTCGCAAGAGAGCAGGAGATGCGCGCTTACGTAGTAGAAGCAGAGGCAGAGGTGCCAAAGGCAATGGCTTATGCGCTGCGCGAAGGAAAGCTCGGCGTGATGGATTATTACGAGCTCCAGAATCTCAAGGCAGATACGGATATGCGTGAAATGATCGGAGGTCAGAATACAGAGCATACCGTGATCGAGTAAGGAAGGGCACGGGAAAGGAGCTGCCGATGGGATTTGGAGATATTGATTTTAAAGAAATCATGAAGCAGGCGGGAAAGGCGCTGGAACTGGGCGATATGTCTGAGACAGACAGGAATACGTTTCTGGCAAATAGCGGAAAAGCCTTTGCATCGGATTGGAAAATAATGATGGGAAAAGGAAAAAAGTCCGTGCCTGACTGGAACGCGATCGCGAAGGAAAGCTTCGGCAAAAAGAAAAAGGGCAAAAAAAATAAAAAGTCCGAGGAGGAAATCCTTGAAAAATGCGCAGAGTATGCGCAGAAGGCAGTCGAAGGGGCAACTCTGTCCACGGATGTGCAGGGGGCTGCAGGAAACGGTGCGGCTACACAGGAAAGTACAGGAAGAGGTGCAGCTGCGCAGGAAGATGCGAAAAAGAGCAGAAGACTGTCGGACGATGCATTAAGAACAGCGAAAGCATCAGGAAGCCGTGCAAATTCGTCTGGCAGCGCATGTGAAAAGGATATGGAAGGAATCCGCGCGGCAGTCCGGACGGCTGATGCAGAAAGAATGCGGGAAGCAATCGTATGGTCAGAGATTCTCGGCGAGCCCGTATCCGTAAGACGGCGAAAGAAAAGGATGAATCATTGAGATGAAAATTAAAGTAATGCTGATTGAAGATGAAGAGGGGATGCGCCTTCTTCTGCGGAAAATAATTGAAAAGCATGAAGAATTTGAGATCGTGGCAGAGTGCGACGCACTGGCAGAATCCGTGATCCTGTTCCGCCGTCATCAGCCGGAGGTCGTTTTTCTCGATATCGGGATCAAAGGCGAGAACGGGATCGACTGTGCGAAGATACTGACGGAGCTTGATCCGAAGGTGAAGATTATTTTTGCAACGGCGCATGCCGAATATATGTCAGAGGCGTTTGAACTGTACGCTTTCGATTATCTCGTAAAGCCGTTTTCCGTAGACCGTGTCAATAAAACACTTGACCGGATCGTATCGCTTCGTCAGCCGGAATCGTGCGTTGAACCGAACGAGAGGATCGTGAAGCCGGAATACAGGCATGACAGGCTGCTCGTAAAGGGAAAAGAAAGTATGAGCTTTATATCCATTCCCGATATTGTGCTGATACAAAGAGAAAACAATGCGACAGTGATCTATACGCAGACGGACAGCTACGTGACTTCCGCGAGCATGTCAGAGCTTGAGAAAAAACTTGATCCGGAACAGTTTCTGCGCAGCCATAAGTCTTATATCATCAATCTGTCACGCATCAGCCGTATCGAGCCGTACGGGCGCTGGACGTATACCGTGCATTTTCAAGGACGGCGGGAGGACGCGCTTTTGACCGCAGAGAAATTTGAAGAGATCAAACGGCGTTTCGTCTGAAAGACGGGGATTGAGTCTTGACAAACACGCAGGGACTGGCTATACTTGAGAAAAGCTTTGAAGGGAACAAGTAGAAGGCGGCGGAAGGTACAGAAAGCAGCCGGCAGATGAGAGGCGCACGCAGAACCCGTTTTTGAATACATCCCGGAGCTTCGCACCGAACAGATACGTATGAAAGATCAGAGAAAAAGTGTCTCTGTCATATATTCACAGTAGGCTGCGACGGGTGACAGCCGTTATCAGGTCAGGGTATGGTTATAGTACCCACAGAGGCATGCAGCGTGAGCTGCTTGTGAAATAAGGTGGTAACACGGGATTACAGCTCTCGTCCTTATACAATAATATAAGGCGGGAGCTTTTTATGTGCGCGAAGGCAATGAGCCGTGCAAAATCACCGCATGGCAGGCAGGCTGCTTGCAGCCGGAACTGACAGGCGATGATTTTATAGGGCGAAGCCCGCGACCGAGCAGGCGCGAAGCGGATGCGAGGTGCGCCGCACGGTGAAGTAAGCGCGAGGTGCGCAGCACGGCTTCCGCGATTTTTAGGAGGAAAGAAGATGCAGATTTACGACGAACTGGTAGCAAGAGGACTGATCGCACAGGTGACGGATGAAAAGGAGATCCGCGAGCTTGTGAACAATGGAAAGGCTACATTTTACATCGGATTTGACCCGACAGCAGACAGCCTTC